>CAKUKT010000067.1 GCA_934663655.1 uncultured Victivallaceae bacterium | reverse complement strand
GGTAAAAGGCGCCGTAATGGGCATTGTAGACGATGGTGTCCACCGGGTACTGGTGGAGAAAGGAGGTGCGGAGCCGGAGGTAGTTTTCAACCGTGGGTTCGAGGTTCGCGGGAAATGCCGCCGCATCATCGGTGTCGTTGTCGTAAATTACCGCGCGGTGTCGTTCGCGGGCCTGTTCCTTGAGTTCCTGCCACTCCTCGTCCGTAGGCGTGGCGGCGGAACCGATTATCATCATCATCAGAGCAGAAACAAGGGACAGCCTTTTCATTTTTTTACTCTTTTGAATGATCCGGAAATATAGCGTTTCAACTCCGGGGTATCTCCAGTCGGTTATGATGAGCCGGATGCTGTATTATAATACAATATATCGGCCGGATAAGTGTTTTGCAAGTCCGATCTGAGAAATCCGGCTGATTTGACGTCTGCGCAGGCCTCCGGTGGCGGCGCGTCTGCGGATGGGGAAAATGGGGGAGGACGCATCAGCGGTTTGACTTTTTTGTGCCAGAGGTGTATTTTAGACCATCGGTGAAAAAAAGTCCTCCTGGTGAAATTCCGGGGGGGATTTCGGTGGCTTCCAGCCGGTTGGGCAAATCATTCACCGGCCGGGGCGGAATTGACCGGCGGCGGTACGCAAAGTCTGGAGGACGTTTCGGTCGATGGACGGGGATATTCATGCTCTCCGGAACCGCTTCGGAAGGAGAGATTTTCCGAAAAATTTCCTTCCGGAAAAGTTGACAATCTGGAAAAACGCATTATATTGCCTTTGTATACCGAAAACAGTATACGGTATACGGCTGCTTCCCGCGTCCAGATAAAAACGAGGTGATCAGATGAAAACAATCGCAGAACCGCAATCCTCCCGCTGCCGCCACACGCCGATCGAAAAAACCCGTGAACATCTGAAAAAAATCATGCCGGAGGAGTTTTTTTCTTCGGTCTCGCCCGCCGAACTTGAGGAAATCCTGCCGCTGGTCGTGAACATCGGCAGCGCGGATGGCATCCGCCGGGCCGAATGCGGCCGCAATATTTTCATCGCCTACCTGCGCAGCCGGGAGCTCAACACTACCGTGACCGGCTGGGAGTTGCGCGGACGCACTTTCCACTCATTGCGGATCAGCCAGTCCATCGGCAGGATCGATTCCCGCAATCTGGTGATCGAACATTACCGGCTGGCTGACCCGACGCCCGCGGAACCGTGCTTCTCCTTTGAGGAAATCCGTGCCGCGGCCGGAGTTTCGGAACGGGATGCGGATGAACTGCGCGATCTCTACGAACGGTTGAACTGGGGTGATCTGCGTCGCATTCCTCTGTCCGGAATTGTTCGGCTGGCGCTCGGAGCGCTGGAGATGCAGAAGCACGGGCATGTCCGGGTCGAAGCGTCCCGGCTCGGCGGCAAACGGCTCGCACTCTCGGTGATGCGGAGTTGCCCGACCGGGGATGGCCAGCTTTTTGACCGGCTCGCCGATCACTTCATCTTCAATGGCTTTTCCGTACGCTCCGGGGATTTTCATCTGGTTTCGCACGGTGCCGGTGACGCGGATTTCTCCCGCCGTCCGGTGGCGGCGGCCGAGTTTGTGGTCGAATTTGAGCGCGGTAAACTCCGGGACGAGGATATCCGGCGCCTGGTCGATTCCTGCCGCCTGGTCAACTGGGCGGAGGTCAACGATCTGTTTCAGTTCAAGCTGGTGATGCCGCAGCTGCTCTCCTTTGCCGACGCCAATCTGGTTCGGGCGATTGCCGAATTTATCCATTCCCAGCTCGCTTATGTCGATCGCCACACCTATTCGCTGGAAAACATCCACCGCTATCTCGCCCGTTATCCACGGCTGCTCGGTGAGCTGGCGAAGATCTTCCGCCGTCGTTTTGATCCCGACAGCCCGGCTGCCGGCCGACCACTTGCCTCCGGGACGATGCTGCGTCATATCGGGATGATTGCGACCGGCATTACCGACAATGACCGGATCATTCGGACGATTTTCAGTTCGGCGCTCAATTTCATCGAAAACATCCGCCTGACCAATTTTTTCTGTGCCGATAAATCTGCGCTCGCCTTCCGTCTCTCCCCTGAGTTCATGGATTTTTACGCCGAGTTGTCGCCGGAATATCTGAAAGCATTTCCCGCCGACCGGCCCTGCGGAGTGTTCTTCTTTTACCGGCAGGAGACGATCGGTTTTCAGATCCGCTTCGACGAGATCGCCCGCGGTGGCTGGCGCAGCGTGATTCCCGCCTTCGGCGCCAGCGAACTGGAACGCTTCGACCTTTACGATTATGCCAAAGATGAAATCTTCCGCGAGGTCTACGTGCTCGCCCATACTCAACACCTCAAAAACAAAGATATCTTTGAGGGCGGTTCCAAAATGATCACCCTGCTCCGTCCGGCAGGGGAGCGCGATTTTCGCCCCCGGCTGTGGGAGAGTCAGCGTGCGGTGTGCGCGGCCTTCATGTCGCTGATCAACTACGATGAAAAGGGACGGCTGCGCGATCCGCGGATTGTCGATGCGCTGGGATCTCCGGAGATCATCGAGATCGGCCCGGATGAAAAGATGTTCGACCCGATGATCGAATGGATGGGCGCGTATGCCGCCCGTCAGGGATATTCGATCGGTTCGGGGCTGATTTCCGGCAAGCCCGGCAGCGGTTTCAACCACAAGGAATACGGGGTTACCAGCTTCGGCGTCTACCGCTATCTGCTCAAAACGGTCTCGGAACTCGGCATCGATCCAGTTCATGGCGAATGGAGCGTCCGGATTTCCGGCGGTCCCTCCGGGGATGTGGCCGGCAATCTGCTCAAACTGCTGATCGCCCGGGATGAGGAGGGGAACTACCGTCATCCCGGATTGAAGATTCTCTCGATCGTCGATGGTCCGGCCGCGGTCAGTGATCCCGCCGGCATCGATCGGGAGGAGTTGCGTCGACTGCTCTTTTCAGCCAACCTCGACGGTTTCTCTCCGGAATGTCTCCACGGTGAGGGCGCCGGAATCATCTACAGTACGCCGTTGATTTCCCACGGGGAGGACCGCTATCGTCTGGTTACGCGTTCCGCGGCCGGAGAACTGGTGGAAAAACACCTGCTCCGCGATGAATACATGCGCCGGGTTCACCTGATGCTTGCCGAACCGGCAGCCGACGTGTTTCTGCCGTGCGGCGGCCGTCCCTCGACGATCAACCGCGACAATGTGGCGGAATTTCTGTCGGGCGCCAGGCCGACGGTCCGGGCGGTGGTCGAGGGAGCGAACTCCTTCCTGACGCCGGAGGCGCGCGAGACGCTTGAGCAAGCCGGAGTATGGGTGATCAAGGATGCTTCGGCGAATAAGTGCGGAGTAATCACCTCCAGTTATGAGATATTGAGCGGCCTTATGCTCGACGAAGCTGAATTTGCCGTCGCCAAACCGGAACTGGTGCCGGAGGTGATGGCGATTCTGCGTCGTCGGGCCGATGATGAGGCGGCGTGGCTCTTTTACCGTTTCCGGACGACCGGGACGCCGATGACGCGGCTGACCGAGGTGCTCAGTTGCAGCATCAACGCTAAGAACCGCGAGTTGCGCGCTTTTCTTGAAAAACATCCGGAGATGGTCACCGACGAACTGGTGCTCGATCACCTGCCGCCGTGGTTCCGGAAGAATATGCCGGAACGGGTGCGCCGGATCCCCGAATCCTACCGGCGGGCGATCGTCTCGGTTGAACTGGCGTCCCGGATCATCTACCGGCTGGACGGAAACATCGAAAATGAAATCGCCGCGGTGACCGCGCCCGGCTGTTGAATCCCGGAGAGTGAAAAATGTTTATCGACATGCAGGCGCATACCTACGCGTTTCCGACCCCGAAACCGGACGGGACGACGCGCTTTTCCACCCCGGAAGAGGTACTGCGCGAATACGACCGGCGGGGCATCGAGAAAGGGGTGCTGATGCCGCTCATCGGCCCGGAAATTTACCTGCCGCAGTCCAACGAGGATATTCTGCAGGTGTGCGAGCGCTATCCGGATCGTTTCATCCCGTTTGTGAATCTTGATCCGCGCGGAGTATCCAATTCGCTGAACGCCGATTTCCTGCCGTGGCTCAACTGGTACCGGGAGCGGGGCTGCCGGGGGGTGGGAGAGCTCATGCCCAATCTTCCCTTCACCGATCTGCGGGTGCTGAACTTCTTTCACCAGGTGGAGGAGGTGGGACTGCCGCTGACCTTTGACATCTCCACCACGCTCAACGGGCACGGCAATTACGGTCTCTACGATGATCCCGGGCTGCCGCAACTGGAGTTCTGTCTGCGGCTGTTTCCCCGGCTGAAGATCATCTGCCATGGTCCGGCCTTCTGGAGCGAACTGGGGGTGCTCGCTCCCGGTGCGCGACGGGAGGAGTACCAGCGGACGCCGATCGAAGGCGAGGGCCGTGTGGTGGAACTGATGCGCCGCTATCCCAATATGTATGCTGATCTTTCGGCGGGAAGCGGCTATACCGCGATGACCCGGGATCGCAAGTTCGCGGCGGGTTTTCTGGAGGAGTTTCAGGAGCGGTTGTTTTATGGGACTGACATCTGTTCGACATCGGGAATCTGGCCGCTCGATGAGTTTCTGATTTCGTTGCGTGACAACGGTGAGATCAGCAGCGGGGCGTTTGAACGCATTGCCCGCGGCAATGCGGTGAAGTTGCTGGGGCTGTGAAACGGCGGCGTCGCCGGAAACCGGATTTAACTGCAAAATCGGGTGGGAATGATAAAAAAAGGAGGTGCTCATGGGAATTTTTCGTAAAACGGCCTGGGCGGCGGCGCTGCTCGCAATGGGAATGAGTGGTGTTTCGGCCGTGGAAATTGCCTTGCCGGAAGCACCGGCGGAGATCGCCGCACTTGGTGATGGTCCGGCGGGGAAGACCCTCGAATTCACCGGAAAACTCACCCGGGGGGTGCGGCTCGCGGGGCCGGAGTTTGCCGCCTTGTCCGGACGAAAGGATTTCACCCTTGTTGTACTGGTACGGATCGACGAATATGTGAACGGGGCGGGAATCTTGCGCAAATCGGCGACTTTGAGCGGCGTGAACGGCTGGAGTCTTACGCTTTCGACCGGAGGAATAATCGGTTTTTCGGCCGGCGACGGGAAGGGGGGACGAGTCTATCTCTATACCGGCGGGGTGCCCGCCGGCAAATGGATGGAACTGGCGGTAACCCGTGCCGGAGATGAATTTCAACTGCTGATCGACGGTCGGGTTGGTGCGGCCGGGACGGTGACCGGATTGAATGTTGCCGGTGATGAATTTGAATTGCTGGCGGGTGATTCCGGTACCTATGAACCATTTCGCGGGGCGGTTGCCGGAGTGGAATATTTCGATCACGCGCTCTCTGCGGAGGAGCTGGCCGCCCGGATCCGGACGAAGCGCTTCGGAGTCGAACTTGACCGCGATCCCGGTTTCAGGATTGAGACGCTCGGCAGGTTCACTACCGGCGAGGTCGATATTCCGTTTGTCATTGAGCCGTCACCCGGCGCCGATGTGCCTCCGGCGCTGGCGGAGATCTCCCCGGTGGATGGAAGTTTCACCGCACCGCTCGAAAACCGCGACAACCGATCATTTCACCTGCGCGATGCGCGGCTCAAGCCCGGGGTTTACATTGTGACGATGGAGCTTCGGGATCGGTTCGGCGATCTTTTCAAGCGGGAAAAGCGGGCGATCCGGGTGGCGAAGCGTTTCATCGATGAAGCGGCGATCGACGGGGCGGAACTGGCGGCAGGGGACAATCTGCTGATCTGCGATCCCGGCCGGTTTCTCGCTGAACTGAAGGTGGCTCCGGGCAAACGCACGGAATTGCGGCTGCCGGTTTCCGGCAATGTCGCCGTCTACGCCGGAGTGGCGGCGCCGAATCCGGAGGTGGCGTTTGATTTCAACAAGGTGAGCGGGAAACAGGACGCGTTTGCGCCGTTTTTCCGGGATGAACAGATCCGGACGCAGGAGATCTACCTGGGCAGCGGTGATTTCTCACAGGGCGGTTGCTTTTTCACTCCGGCTGGAAAACCGTTGGAAATCCGCTATCTGCGGTTGATCGGACTGTCGCCGCGGGAGATGGAACTGGCCACCTACCGGAACAATCCCACCGCCAACCGCAATGTGATTTACAACAACGACGGTTTCTCCGATTTTCATGGTCAGGATGAGTGGAATGCCGAACGGCTCTACCATACCGTCGATCAGCTCAAGGGGAGCGATGCGGGGGTTTTTGAGCTGGCGGCGCTGGTGAGTGGGGCGGTGAATTTTCCGAGCCGTTACGCCACCTATTACGGAGAAGGACATCTGGAATATGATCCCGGATACTGGGCGCGGCGGGCCGATTGCCGGGCGGCCAATTTCCTGCGGCGGATGGAGGCGAAAGGATTGCCCTACTTCAAATCGCTGCTGGAACGTACTCAGGCCGACGGAATGAAGTTCTTCGGTTCGTTGCGCATGAGCGGTTATTACGGTCCCGACCACCTGCCTTTCAACGGGGAGTTGTGGGCGGAACATCCGGAATACCGGGTGAAAACCCGCAGCGGTTCGACCCGCAGCGAAATGAGTTATGCGTGGCCGGAGGTCCGGCGTCAGCGGATCGGCGTGCTGCTGGAAATGATCGAAATGGGCGCTGACGGCGTGAGCATGGATTTCTGCCGGTATCCGACCGTGCTCGGCTATGATCAGCCGCTGGTGGATAAGTTCACTGCCCGTTACGGTGAGGATCCGCGGAAACTGGCGGATGACGATCCGCGCTGGGTGGCGCTCCGTTGTGAAGAGCTTACCGGCTTTTTCCGGGAGGTGCGCCGGGCGGTGACGGAAGCGGAGAAACGCCTCGGCCGGAAGATCACGATTGCCGCGCGCATACCGGTTTACGGTACGCGTGAATATGGTTTCGATGTTCCGGCGATTGCCCGGGAGAAGCTGGTGGACATTCTGATTCCGCACCAGCCGGGACTGGAGGAGAACATCAATTACGATTTTTCGGAATGGGTGAAGATGGTGGAGGGAACCGGGGTCAGCCTGTATCCGGGAATCGAAGGAGTATACCATGAAACCGGACCGGTGGAACTCACCGACGCACAGGTTGCGGCGGGAGTGATTGCCGGGCAGATGATCACCACTGCGGGGGATTGTTACCGGAGCAAGGCGTATGATTTCTACCGGCAGGGCGCGGACGGGATCTTTGTTTTCAACAACTGGAGTGGACGCAACTGCCTGAATCAGCTCGGCGATCGCCGTTATCTTGAGCAGTGGAATTACTTCGCCAATCCGGACCGCCAGCCTTTCAACTACTGATGGTGACCGGTTTCGAGGTCGAGCAGAAACCGTTTCAGTTCGAGGCCTCCGCCGAATCCGGTGAGAGCGCCGTCCGCGCCGACGACCCGGTGGCAGGGGATGAATATCGGCAGCGGATTGGCGTGGCAGGCGCCGCCGACGGCGCGGGCGGCGCGGGGGGCGCCGATGGCGGCGGCGATTTCGCCGTAGGAACGCACCTCGCCCCGGGGAATCCGGAGCAGTTCATCCCAGACGCGGAGTCGGAACGGGGTTCCGCGGGGTTCGAGCGGCAGCGAGAAATCATGGAGTTCACTCAGGAGATAGCCGTCGAGCTGGCGGAATGCCTCCCGCAGCAGTGGGGAATCTCCCGGATGGGCTGCCGTCGGCGGCGGTGCCCCGGGGAGCAGCAGGGCAATCAGCCGGTCGGAGTCGGCGGCAATGCCGACCCGGCCGATAATGGTGTTTTCAAAACGGATAATCATTGTCGGGCGTTCCTTACTGGTTTTCGGCGGTGAAGTCGTTGAGCAGTTTCACGGTATTGGCGACGCCGGGAAAGTCGCGGAACCGCATGATCCGGTGTCCGGCTCCGGGGTGTTTTTGCAGCATCACGGCGAGCTCATCGTCGCTGGCGATGGCGCGGTCGATCCCGATGACGAGCTGCAGTTCCGGATGGTGATCGAGGAGATTCAACCGTTCCTCCAGCTGCCCGCGGTGCCAGCGGTGAAAGAGTTCAAGGTGCACCACCCGGCCGTCGGCGTCGCACCGGAATGAGAAATCCGGAAACACCAGGCGCTGATTGCCGCCGTCGATGAATGGCGTCTCCCCGACCGGTGTCCAGCCGGGGGATTTTTCGACGAAAAGGCGGTGAAAGAGGCGAATCTCCTCCGGAATGAAGGCGCTGAAATTGCGGTAGTGGGAGATCAGGCGGTCGGCGTTGGAGAGACGCAGTTTTCCCATCGGTTTGTTTCCGGATTTCACGACGGCCTCAAGCTGCCACTCTTTCATTCGGACCAGGGCGGGAAAGAAGGACGCGAGTGCGATACCGTACCGCCGGGTATTTTCAAAAATGGAGAAAGGACCGCTGACGGAGAGGTGTACGGTATCCGGATCGTCCGCCTCTTTCCAAAATTCTGCGAGCAGCCGGAAAAACTTCAGATATTTGAAAAGGCGGCGCAGTTCTGCCGGTTCGCTTTCATGGACGCGGATTTCGAGTTCGGCGGTATAGATGAGCAGCCCCTGGACGAGGGCGAGGTTGTAGCGGTTGAGCAGTTCATCCGGCGAGAGGTTCCGGAATGAAATCACGGTTTCATATTCCGGCAGATCGCCGTAGATGTCCCGGACGAACGCCTCCGGAAGTTCCTCCCGGAAGCGCCGATAGTCGCCGTCGGCGGCGATGAAGGCCGCCATGCTGTCGTGAAAAAGTTTCCGGCGTCGTTCCCGGAAGTCGCCGCTGTCCGCCGCCTGAAAAGTGGTGCGGTCGGCGAGCAGCTTGTTGAGTCCGGCGGCGAATTTGCTGTCAGCGGCGCCTTTGAGCAGGGGTTCGAGGTAGTCGTCGAGTTCTCCCCGTGTCCAATGGTTCTGCAGCGCGCAGTTGTAGAGAGCGAGCAGCGATTCGGCGGGGGCGCGGCGTTTCGGATCGTCAGGCTTGATCAGGAGCGGACGGATATCGCCGTCCCGGCGGCGGAATTTGAGCATTTCCCGGTTCAGCATGGTATGGTTCCAGTAAGGTTACCGTTCGGTGCGGTTGAGCATTCTGACGAAAAGCCCCGGTGGAGAACCGGAAATCTGCTTGAATATCCGGGAGAAGTGATAGCGGTCGGCAAAACCGCTCTTTTCCGCGACCTTGTCGATATCTTTCCAACCGGCGTTGAAGAGTTCGCATGCCAGTTCCACGCGCTTCCGGCGGCAATAGTGCTGGGGGGATTCGCCGATGACGCTGGTGAAACGGCGGACAAAGCCGTTGCGGCTCATCCCGGCGATGCGGGCGAGTTCGTCGTTGGAGAGGTGCTTTTCGGGAGAGGCGGAGATGATTTCGCAGACCTCCTTGATGCGGTGGTCGCCCTTGAAGCCGAGCATGAAACAGTTGTCCGGCAGCCGCAGCAGCGTCTGATTGAGAATGGTCTGGGCGAGCAGACCGCGCAAATGGCGGGCCTCCGGGAGTTCGGCGACCCGGACGTAGTGATTGATCAGTTCGATTGTCTGCGAAACCACCGGAAGCACGACGACCTGATGGAAGCCCGGCAGATTGTCGGCCAACTGGAAGTGAATGTAAAATTGCCGGAATGGCCGCTCCATAGAGGCGATGAACATATCCTTGGAGGTCATCCGCGGCAGAAGATAGATGTTTTCCGGCACAAGTTCATAACGCCGTCCCTGGTAGACTATCGCCGCTCCCGGGGTGAAGTTGTAGTAGAGACGGTAGAAATCCATTCCCTTCCATCCCCACTTCACAATCCGCTGATAATTATGGCGGTTGATTCTGGTGCACAGGGTGCTGCTGTCGTTGACGGATTCCGCATTAACCGAAGGCTTTGCGGTTTCAAACAGATACATTTTATGTTTTCTCCGCCATTGTGTTTTGGTTTCAATTAACTATAATATACATTGTGACTGCAAAACGCGCCAGTGAAATAAGATTATAGAATTCGGGGGGGGTCAAAACAACCCGGTGTACATCGCAATACCGGATCGTTCCGAAAAAATCCACTTGCAGCATCTGGCGGAACCGGCAATCAATATCCATTTGTTCAAACCACGGCAAAGGGAGACGATATGAATGGAGTTTCAAAATACTTTACGCTGATCGAACTTCTGGTGGTGATTGCGATCATCGCGATACTGGCGGCGATGCTGATGCCGGCGTTGTCGAAGGCGCGGGAGGCGGCGAAGTCGGCCAACTGCCTCTCCAACCTCAAGCAGTGCACGAATTACTTTGCTTTTTACGCCGACGCCAACAAGGATTATATGGTTCCCAACAACGAGCAGCCGAGTTTATCCGACTGGGTCGGCCCCTGGGGGGCGATGTTGGGCAAGGCGGGGATCATCGCTGCCGACGACT
>CAKUKT010000066.1 GCA_934663655.1 uncultured Victivallaceae bacterium | reverse complement strand
TTTGACGAATGGGGCACACAGTTCGTCGCGGTGACGCAGGAAATCAATACCGCCACCAGCGCCGGGCGCATGATGCTTAACATTCTCATCACCTTCGCGCAATATGAGCGTGAGGTCATCACCGAGCGGGTCCGCGACAAGATGGCAGCCAGCCGGAAGAAAGGCAAATGGGTCGGCGGCAGCGTGCCGATGGGATACCGCGTGGAAAACAAGAAGCTGGTTGTTGAGCCGGAAGAAGCGCGGGTCATTCAAAGAATCTTTCAGCGGTTCATTGAAATCCAGTCTCCCTCTCTGATTGCCAAGGAACTCAACAAAGACGGGATTCGAACCAAGCAGGGGAAAGTATGGGATAAACCGCACATCTATCGTATTCTGAGCAACCATACCTACATCGGTAAGGTCAAATACAAAGGATCTATCTGCGAAGGGGAACAAAACGCGATTGTTGAATTGGATGTCTGGAACCGGACAAGAGAAATTCTCGCACTCAACGAACCGGTTCCTCGCCAGACAAAGCGGATGGAAACCATCGCTCCTTTAAAAGGAATCTTACGCTGCGGACACTGCGATTGCGCAATGATGCCGACCTATGCACGAAAGAACGGAAAGCGATATTTTTATTATCTGTGTTCTCGGGACTCCAAGCGAGCAACATCGACTTGTCCGGTGCGCCAGATCCCCGCAGGAGAAGTGGAGCGAATCACTCGGGAGCAGGTGGTGAAAATGCTTCAGACACCGACGATTCTGATAAAACTGGCACAAGTGTTGAATCTTCCCGCTGAGAAAATCGCAGAACTGTTCAAAGAAACATTCTGGCAGGAGATCTCGCCCGGTGAAATGAACCGCCTTCTGCATCTGCTTCTGGAAAAGGTCGAAGTTCACGAAAGCAAGCTCACTGTAGAATTCAAGAGTTCAGGTATCAAAACTCTTATGGAGGAAATCGCGAATGGAGAAGAAACAGATTGAAGTTCTGGAAAACGGGAATGTCCGGGTGACGATCCCGTTGATTTTCAAAATCGCCGGTGGCAGAACGAGAATTTTTACCCCCGACAGTGAACATGTAGAATATACTCCAATTCAGCTGGCTCTTGCCCGGGCTTTCCGCTGGCAGAAAATGATTGATGAAGGAAAATTTTCCAACATCAAAGATCTGGCTGCAACCGTCGGAGTTGATTCAGGGCTGATTTCCCGGACGATTCGCCTGACACTCCTCTCCCCAAAGATCATTCATAAACTCCTCTCCGGCGAACTTGACCTTTCCTGGGATAATTGCCGCCGAAGTTTTCCCGACTCATGGGCGGAACAGGAAAAGATGTTTCTCAATAAATCCCGAAATCATCGTCCCTCATAATCTCAACCATGAAATCGTTCAGAAAAGAGATTGAATTCCACGGAAGACAACCCCTTCTTCAGATGGTCTTCCTGTAAAAAACGGAGCAAGTTCTTTCTTTGCAAAGATCTTGCTCCGTTTTGTTTTTTGAGTAAAGGTCGTTTGTTCTGAAAAGCGAACTTCGCAAAACTCGAAAAATTCTCTGAATCAAAAAGTCTTTTGTTATGAATTGCGCAAATAAGGTGACCGACCTTTTGATTTTGTGAACACATGTCCTTTGCAAGCATATTTTACTTTATTCATTGATTACCAACATATTACTTTAATAAAAGATTCCCAAATGAATGTATGACAGAAAAAAATGACGATCAAAGGTCGGTTTTCCGACGTGTGTTTCCGTCAAAAAATGCTCTCCAGACCAAAAGACCGGTCTTTTACTCCCCCGGAGAATTTACCGGGAGAGGGTCTGAAACACACCTTCATAAGAGAAAAGTGGAGATTCTCCGCTGTCAGGAAAATGGGGCGTTGAGCTCAAATTTACCCCCAAAACGAAAAAACCGACCAGAAGACCGGTCGGCGGAGAATCAAGAAAATGGTCGGGATAGAGAGATTCGAACTCTCGACCTTTTGACCCCCAGTCAAACGCGCTAGACCAGACTGCGCTATATCCCGACAACCTGTCCTATAATATATACCCCTTCTCCAGGATTGCAAGTCCAATCCGCCAGGATTCATCGCCATTTCCGCTTTTTTGTCGCAGCTCGCCCCCCCCCCAGACAGCAACCACCACTAACAGAAATGTTCTCGCGCAAACGCAATCTTCTCCGCCCGACTCGGATGCGCCCCCGCCGGCAGCGACTCGATCAGTTTCAGACGCCTCAGCAATCCTTGACCATTCGCTATCTGAATCGCAAGCCCCGGACGGGCATTCAGTTCCAACAGCAGCGGTCCACGCCGGCGATCCGTGGCTATGTCTGCTCCAATATAGCCCAGCGGCGTCATCTCCGCACATCGCGCCGCCAACTCCAGATGTTCCTCCCAACGCGGCACCACCAGTTCCGACAACGACGCCCCGGTATCCGGATGATGTGATACCTCCCGATTGTGCTGCGCCGCAAATTCCGGCCGCCCATCCCGGATCCGCAACCCCACACCAACCGCGCCCTGATGCAGATTCGCCCGACCATCCGACTCCCGCGTCGCCAGCCGGATCATCGACATCACCGGATAACCACGAAATACAATCAGACGAACATCAGGCACTCCCTGGAAACTGAAACGACTGTACACATCCGAAAAATCTATGCATCGCTCAAACAACGCATAATCAACCTGACCCCCCAGGCTGTACAACCCGGAAAGAATATTCGAAATGTGCTCGTAGATAAACTCGTAATCGCACACCTCTCCATTCGGTTTGTAGAACTTCTCCCCGTCGTGATGACGGATCACCAGTATTCCACGCCCCCCGCTCCCGTGTCCCGGCTTGATCACAAAATCCGGCGCCTCTCCCACCAACTCCCGGAAACGCCTGACCTGATACTGGTGCTCAATGCTGCCTATCAATTCCGCCGTCGCCACCTGATGCCGGATCGCCAGCTGCTTCGTGCGCAGCTTGTCATCCACATCCGGATAATCCGCACGATGGTTGTAACGCATGATGTAATCCGAATTGCGTTGGTTCATGCCCAGCACCCCCGCCCGATGCAGACTCACCGGCGATGCCAGACGGGGAATTTTCAACGCCGCCAATATCTTCACGATTTCACCAGGGGTTCAAAACGCGCAAGTTCCGTCAGCCGGTAACCGGTATAGGTCCCCAGCAATAAAATCACTCCCAGAATAATCAAATTCAATTCCGCAAAGGTGTACAGGAGATACTGAAGATAACCACTCGACAGCAACAGGTAGCAGATCACCCCCGCCCCCAGACTGGCGCCAAGCTGTTTCAAGGTGTTCCGCGCGCCGTCTTCCTCCCAGGTCATCGACGCTCGTTCAATGGTCCACGCAATGATGATGATCGGAAAATAGGTCGAATTGACCAGTTCAGGCAGGTGCAGCAGATTCGCTCCCACGCTGATCAGCTGCATCAACAGTATTACCACCACCACCACCGCCGAAATTCTCGGTACCATCAACAGATTCAACCGCGATAACCACGCCCGGATCCCCAGCCCCACCGTCAGTATCAACGCGAAGTTTATCAGCCCGGGAACCAGCTGCATTTCCAGAAACGCCATCGCGATCAATACCGGCATGAAGGTTCCCATCGTCGTGATCCCGATGATGTTCCGCGCCACCACAATCAGCAGAATTGCCAGCGGCAGCAGCGCCAGACGCTTGAAAAGATTCTGTTCCGAAGCCGGAAGCGAGAACATCGAGAGTTCCGAAAGCGCCCGGTCATCGATGATCTTCGCCCGAATCCGGTTCAGCCGCTCCACCCCCGCCGGTACCCGCGTCACCGAAAAAAGTATCGAGGAGTTTCGCGCCCCCGCCACCTCCAGCAACGAATTGTCGCTGCGCTGCAGCACCAGAAACGTACCGGGAGTTTCCAGCGTGCCGGTTCCGGGACGGTAGACATGCCAGCTCCCCCCGTACCAAACATCAAGGTAGACCGACGGCTGCTGCTGATAACGCCGCTGATCGTACAGGATCCCCCGCAATATCCGCGCCGGCACCCCACACTGCGCCAACACCGTTATTGCCGCTTCCACGGTCATGTCGGCGCCGGAATCCGGCGCCAGAAGTCGTTTTTCGGCCGGGGACAGACTGCTCAACTCGTGAAGAAGCGCCGGAACCAGTTCCGACTCCGGCAGCTTTCGCTCCGGATCGATCCGGTCGAGCAACTCGGTTGCCGCATTCCGCACCGCGTCGGCAACCAGCAGCGCTTTCTCAGATATTACCGGCGTCTCCGGTTCCGGCCGCGATTGCGGCGCCGGCACCAGACGGTAACGAAACGATACCCGGCGCGTCTCCACCGGAGGTTTCAGCGTCAATACCAGACGCTGAAATCCATCCTGTCGTTCGAGCTGAAATCCATCCTGACCGGCAGAATCCGGCACGAATGCCCAGCCATCATCCGGTTCCGGAACCGCCAGCGAAATCCGTACCGGAACCTCCCCCTGCGGTTCCAACGCGATACTTCCGTCCACCTGGTAGAAAAACGCCCCCCGGTCGCTGAGGCTGAAACCGAAGTATTTCACCTTTACAAACGTCACCGCCACCGCCGCTGCCGCGAGCAGAACCACCAGTATATAAAGCATCCGGCGTGGATTACGGGCGTCCGCCATAATATTCTCCCTGGTTTTACAATACGTTTCGCTGCGACGGATCGACCACCGCAAGGCCGTTGATGATGTTGCGCCCGACCAGTACCGGATATTTGAACTTCGCCCGATCGGTCAGCGTAAATTCCCGTTCCAGCGTCAGGTGTCCCATCCGAAACGTCAACATCACGCAGAAACGCCGCAATGATTCGCCGTCGTGCTGTTTGATCCGGACCGTCCGCACCACCGGCAACTCATATTGTTTTGACTCCCCGCCGTTCCGGGAGTTAATCCGGAACGACACCCATTGCCGCCCATCCCGTTCAAATGCGCGCACTTCCTGCGCATCAATGGAACTTGTCGTGGCCCCGGTATCGATCCGCGCCTCAAAAGGAGCACTGAAGTCCGGTAGATATACCGCTTCGGTTTCTCCGATGATTCCCAGCGGCAGCTTCGTGGTCATCCGTTCCGGCGGCAGGGCCGTCGGTTTCTCCGCCACCGGCGGCGCGGGAGTTTCCACCACCTCCACCGGTTGGGAACAACCGGACAGGCCCAATATCGCAATAGATGGCAGAAACGCCAGGGCCAATCTCATTTTCATGACAACTCCTCCATACGATCTCCCGGGATCGTTCAGCTTGATTTCTTGATTTTTACAAAGGCAATTCTATTTAAAATAATCCCCCGCCGGACCTTTGTCAACCTTCCGGCCCAATAAATGCATCTGCTTAAGGATCAAGTTCGAACAAATTTTCGGTTCTTCCGCGCCACTGCTCAGATTCAATCCTGCCGCCGGTTCCGGAATCAATGATGAAATAAAATCCTCTCCCACTGCCATCCCGATGATTCGTTAACCGGAATACATCCGAAACGCTTGCCCAATGCGGGGCGAGAAAGTATACAACCGCCGGAAGTTCCTCCCTTGAAACGGTATTTCGAAGCATGGGCAAAAAAAAAGCGCACCTCCCGGAAAGAGGTGCGCCTGAAGATATCCAGACGATTACTTGTCCAGCTTGTCCAGCTTGCCGGGCAGAGAAAGCACCGCCCGGGCCAGATCGATGACGAAATAATAGATCAAAAATCCAAGATAATAAACCACAGGGGCGATCCCCAGCAGCAATGTCAGTTCAAAGCTCTCGGAAAGGTATACATTGAGATTCTCAGCTCCCAGATGTACAATCACGTAGATAATCGTGAAGAAAGCACCAAGGCACCAGATGAAGGGAAGCATTCTCAGCATGACCTTGATGAAAAAGGTCACCAGTCCAATCAGCTCCTCTCCGGGTGAACAGGCAATTCCCGCCTCGGTGGAAACCAGTTTCGGCTCCAATGCACAGATCGTCACAAATTCACAGCCGATGAAACCGATGATGCCCTGCCACAGGTATTCCGAATCCGCCTCATCGCAGGCAAAGTAGATCCCCATCACCAGAGCCACCACACCGCTCAACAAAAACAACAGTGTAATGCAATCGAGCAACGCCTGGGATGAAAACACCCCTTTCGTACTCATGACCAGCGCTTTGATCGACTGCAGCAGTTTGGTCCCGAAATAAGCGAAAAGAATACAGAGAAGCAGCCAGCAGATACCAATCCACAACGGAGTTATATATTCATAACGGATCGCCGCAACGATTCCGCCCACCAGTCCGACCAGCCCGAGCAGATAAAATGAGAAGATTCCAATCCGGCTGAAGAACTTCTCCGCAACATTGATTACCGACTCAAAAGGCAGTTTGCGTAACCAGTCCAGCCCGCCGTCGATCCAGCGGTTGAGCATCACGCCCTTTTTGTCCAGCAGATCGACGATTGCACCGACCGACCGTACTTCCGCTCCGCATTCATCACACTTGACCGCATCGTCCGGAAGCTGTTTACCACATTTTGAGCAAAACATCATAACCTCCCTGTGATTGTTGATCACGACATAATGGCGACGGCCATCATGCAATAAATTTACTATACCACACTTAGTGAAAAAAAACAAATATTTCTCCGGCACGGCCCCGATCTCTTTCCTTCGAAAACTGCAAACCGAATCAGGAACGCCCCCCGGACATCCCGGTCTCCGCATTCAGCCGGTCAAAGAAATCCTGCATGAAAGTCAGCCGTTCCCGGCCAAGCCGCCGCCCCGGTTCCGTCAACATCGCCTCCGGAAGTTTTCGCAGCTTCACCAGATATTCACGATATGCCGTGTCCTCCCGACCATAGGCCTTCCCGTTCAGCGCCTCCTCCGCACGATTGTGCAGACGCGCCCCTTCCCGGCCGGCAAACAAAAACGCCCTCCCGATTCCCGTCGCCCCGAGCGAATCCAGCTTGTCCGCATCATAAACGATTCGTCCCTCCAGCGTCGCCGGTTGCTCCTCTCCCCGGTAGCGGTGAGTACGCACCGCTCCGGCCACCGCCTGCGCCGTCGCCTCCGGACAACCCAGGGTGCGCAACAGCCCAAGCGCCTTCTCCGCGCCAAGACGGGCATGACACACGCGACCCTTAGACGAGAGCTCTTCCGGACGCGCCACATCGTGAAGCAGAGCCGCCAGTCTCACAATCTCCAAATCCGCTTCAGAAATTTCCTCCGCCAGCTGCTCGGCATTGCGCAGCACCCGCAGCGTGTGATCGAAATCATGACAACCGCAGGCCCCTGCCAGTTCCTTTCGCACCGCCGTATAAACCGCCGCAAACAACTTTTCAGAGTCCGACAAAACTTCCACCTGAATGTATTCCGAGCTGGTAGAACATCAACGTGACTACATACGCCGTCAACGAGAATATCACGATTTGCAGCAATGCCCATTTCCACGAGCCGCTCTCTTTTCTCACTATCGCCACCGTCGCCAGACACGGAATCGTCAGCAGACAGAACAACATGATCGCAAAACCCTGCAGCGGTGTGTAATTCTCCCGGAGCAATTCCCGCAAACCGCTGCCCTCCTCGCCGCCGGCGTTGTCCTCGATCGAATACAACACCCCAAGCTGCGTGACAAAGAGTTCCTTGCCGGCAAGCGCACCCACCAGCGCCGAACTCACCCGCCAGTCAAAACCGAGCGGCGACAGCACATAGCTGAGCGCTTTGCCGATCCTGCCGGACAGAGAATATTCCAGCTGCGCCGACGCCAGTTCACGTTTCAGGCGACTGAGTTCCGCCGTCCGCGCCTCCGCCGACAAACTTTCATCCGCTTCCACCCGGGAGGTGGTGTCTCGGTATTCACGTTCCAGTTCCTGGCTGTACGGGAAGCTGTTGAGCAGAAACATGATTATCGCCGCACCAAGGATCAGTGTTCCCGCCTTGCGCAAATACATCACCGTCCGTTCCCACATCTGAATCAGAATGCTCTGCAAAGTCGGCAGACGATACGGCGGAAGTTCCATCACAAACACCTCTTCCCCGCCACCAAAAAGCGTCGATTTCAATATCCGCGCCGCGATCAGCGCCACCACCGTCCCGATCACGTACAACAGAAACATCATCAACGGCTGAAGCTGCGGAGCAAAAAATACCGGAATCAACAAAGTGAATATCGGCAGACGCGCACCGCAACTCATGAACGGAATCACCATGATCGTCGTCAACCGATCCCGTTCGGATTCAATCGTCCGCGTCGCCATCACCGCCGGCACCGAACAGCCAAAGCCCAGCAGCATCGGAATGAAACTCTTGCCGTGCAATCCGAAAAGATGCATGAAACCATCCATCACAAACGCCGCCCGCGCCATGTAACCGGTTCCCTCCAGGAAGGCGATCGCCATAAACAGCAGAATGATATTCGGCAGGAATACCAATACTCCTCCCACGCCGCCGATAACTCCGTCCACCAGCAGACGACGCAGAAAATCCCCTCCCCAGGAAGGCCACAATGCACTGATCAGATTTCCGAGCGCATTGAATAAACCGTCCAGCCAGTGCATCGGATAATCGCCAACCCTGAAGGTGAACAGAAATACCACATACATTATCAGCAGGAATATCGGAATCCCGAGAAAACGATTCGTCACCACCTGGTCAATACGATCCGAAAGCCGGTAGCGCCCGGCATCGTTTTCCGTGATCGCCTCCCGGCACGCCCCCGCGATAACTCCGTAACGATAGTCCGCCATCAACGCATCACTACCCCAGCCGTTGCGGGTGGTGATGAGTTCCCGCCACTTCTCCACCAGCGGGTATAGTTCCCGGAACTCCTCCCGATCACGTACCTCCGGAGCATTCTCCAGCAATCTCAACGCCAGACCGCGAGGCGGTATCGCCCGCATTTCCGCCGGATAACAGGATTCCACCGCCGAAGCCAGTTCCGCCAGCGCCTGTTCGATCTTCGGCCCGTACTTCGGCTTTACCGGCAACCGGCGCGGAGTCGTTGTCAACGACGACGCCATCGCCGCTTTGAGCTTTTCCACACCGCGCCCGGTCACTCCCGAAGTACACACTATCGGCGCCCCGAAAAAGGCGGAAAGCTTCGCAAGATCAAACTCCAGACCCTGCGCCTCCGCATCGTCGATCATATTGAAATCCAGCAGCAACGGAATCTCCAACTCCGCAATCTGCGTCGATAAATAAAGATTGCGCTGCGCATTGCCGGCATCAATGACGTTGACAATCAAGTCAATTTTCCCGGATACCAGTTCCTGATATGCTACCCGTTCCTCCGGCGAAGAGTTGGCCAGACTGTAAATCCCCGGTAAATCAATGATCTCAATGTTGAGGTCGCCGACACGGCAGAATCCGGTTTTACGTTCTACTGTCACTCCGGGATAATTGCCGACATGCTGGCGCGCTCCCGTAAGCTGGTTGAATATGGTGGTTTTCCCACAATTCGGATTGCCAACCAGTGCAATCCGGTAATGTTTCATCCCCTCAGCCATTTATTCCGCAAGCCTCACCCAGATGTGCATCGCATCCCGCCGCCGCAACGACAGCGAACTGCCCAACACCCGTATCCGAAGCAGATCTCCAAAAGGCGCCCGCCCCTCAAATTCCAGACAAGTACCCGGCACCAACCCTAAATCCGCAAATTTCTTCACTCCACGCAGGTTCTCGGCTACATGCGAAATAATGCCACGCCGCCCCACCGGAAGCCGATCCAGTGATATCAACTCGGCATCCGAATCCGGATTGATCGCCGGCATCGCCGTCTTCAGAAATTCCCGCAATCCAGCACAATCCTCCCGATCACGAACCGCTTCGGCAAAAACCACCAGCCGGGAAAGCAACACCTCACTGATCACATGCTCAATCCGACAGGCAGCCGCATCCGCATCCGCATCATCAACTTTGAGCAATCCAGAGAAAAACGCCCGCAACGCCTGATGACGACGTCGTATCACCGCGGCCCGCTCCGCACCGGAACTCGTAAGCAGAACCGGAGTGTGCGGCTGATAATCAATCAATCCCCGCGCCGAGAGCATCTGCAACGCATTGGTAACTGATGGCATCGTAACCCCGAGCTTGAGCGCAATGTCTTTGGTGTGGGCGTGATCATTCTTTTCTATGATTTCGGCAATCGCTTCCAGATAGTCTTCCAGACTGCTGGAGATAACCGCATCCGACGATATCGGAGATTCACGCATCTTTTGGCAGCTCCTGAATATAAGAATTATTATGTATATAATATATCCCCGAAAAACTACGCTTTCAACAGATAAAATCACCTTCTCAGCTGGTTTTAACCCACAAATCCCAATCAGAATTGCCGCACGAAGAAATGTTGGGGCTCTCCTCCCCGGGCCCCGGTCAGGGCTGCCGCCCTGATACCCGCTTGGGGTTCCCACCCCAAGCCCCGGTCGGGGCTCCTCGCCCCGAACCCCCGGCAGGGTTGGGAACCCTGCAC
>CAKUKT010000065.1 GCA_934663655.1 uncultured Victivallaceae bacterium | reverse complement strand
ATATGAAGCTTTGCTACACCTTGCCGCAACGGTTATAATTTATCGAAAACTTGCTGTTATTTAGGGATAGGTTCTTAGTATTTTCCAGAAGGTCGCGGCTGGTCGCCTGTTTTTCGTAGAGGGTGAGATTGTGGTTGTAATTGTGGTCTGCGTATTCGAGTTTGGCTTTACATTCGGCGATTTTCGCCTCGGCGCTTTTGACCGCCGCTTCGTACTGGATCGGATCGAGCCGATAGAGCATCTGCCCCGCTTCGACGACTGAACCATCCGCAAAACCGACTTCCAAAATTTCCCCGGATACCCGGGGAACGATCCGAACTTCCGAAATCGAAACCACTTGTCCGGTATATCGGCGGCTTTCAGTGTCTTGAGTCAGCACGGCGGAACCTACTTCCACCACCGGTCTCGGAATTTCACTCATAGGGGAGGCGGAATTGGCGACCAGCGCAACAAAGGCGCTTCCCAGAATAAACGGAACTTTTTTCATATGGATCATTCCTTTGAATTGTGAAGACCTTTTCTCGTTTCGAGTGCTTCAAGAATGGACAGAAAAACCTCGCGGCAGATTTCAAGTTTTTTGGGATCCACACCGGCGGTGAGTTCGTCGAAGAGACGACTGAACTCGCCGTCAACCTCGTCAAAGAGTTTTCGCCCGTCCGGGGAGAGGGTCACCTGCACGGCGCGGCGATCCCGGGGATCTGGACGGCGTTCCAGAAATCCGGGCTGAACCAGGGAATCCACCAGCTGGGAGGCGGCGCCCGGCGTTATTCCGAGTTCACCGGCGATCTCCTTGAGCTTCACGCATTTTTCCGGCGACATGAGCACGCAACTCATCACCCGGATCTGAGCAACGGTGGGTTCAGGGTGAAGATTGCGGCGGTGGTTGCGGTTATGGTAGTTGCGGATCGATTCGGCGACCCGGAAGAACAGCCGCCACTGAAAGATAGGTGAAGAATTGTTTTCCATGGGGTTCACTCCTGGGTAATTTTCGGGAACTATATTATTTTGATTCCTAATATATCTCTCGGGTTTTATAATTTCAATATAAAAATAGTTTTAATGTTTGAAAAAATATCAAAAATAAATCAATAAAAAACGCAAAATTTTTTCAAACGGGTTGACAAAATGGTGAAAGTATGGTAAAATAGGTACGTGTAGGTATAAATAGGTATAAATAGGTATAAATAGGAGGAATGGCCTTATGGCCGACGGCGCACCAATGGTATTTCTGGAGAAGTTCGAGCATGTACTCGATTCCCAGTGCCGGGTCTCTCTGCCGAGCAGTTGGCGCAATCGTGACGGTGAGACCGAGCTGGTATTGCTGCCGACCCGGGAGAAGGCACTGGTGCTGCTGCCGCTGGATACCTTCATGGAATTTGTCGGCCGCGCCGGACGTCTGGCCATCGCCAATCCCCGGATGCAGATGGCTTTGTCACGTATCGGCGCGAGATCGAAGCGCTGCCGCTGCGACCGGCAGGGACGAATTGTACTGGATCGGGCGATGCTCGATTCGATTGATGTCGCCGACCGGCTGGTGATGGTGGGATCGGTCACCCATATCAGGCTGTGTTCGCCGCAGGTATGGGAGGAGTATGACCGGGCGGATATTTCCGGATGTCTCGATGAAATTCAGCGGGTATGTGATGGCGACGATGGACTGGCCGGGCTGCTCAGTCTGCTTGGCGGCAAGGGGAATAATTGATGGCGGACACGGCGGAGAGTTTCAACCATGTGCCGGTGCTGACCGGGGCGGTGCTGGAATATCTGCTTTTCCCGACTGATCGTCCGGTTCGGCTGGTGGACGGCACAGTTGGCGGTGGCGGGCACAGTGCGCTGCTGCTTGAGCGTTATCCGCGATTGGAGTTGCTCGGAATTGATCGTGATGATGCCGCTCTGACGGCGGCTGCCGTCCGGCTGGCTTTTGCCGGTGACCGAGTGATGCTCCGGCGCGGCGACTATGCCGATATGAGGGAGATCGCCGCGGCTTGCAACTGGCGGGAGGTCGATGGGATATTGCTGGATATCGGAGTGAGTTCTCCGCAGCTTGACATTCCCGGGCGTGGGTTTGCCTGGCGCCTGGATCCGGCGGCTCCGCTGGATATGCGGATGGATCGCCGTGGGGAACTTACCGCGGCGCGGTTGTTGAACCGGGCCGACGAGGCGGAACTGGCGCGAATTTTCCGCGATTTCGGCGAACTTAAATCGGCGAAACGACTGGCGGCGGCGGTGGTGGAGAAGCGGCAGAGTACGCCGTTTGCGACGACCGGGGATCTGGTGACGTTGTGTGATGAGGTTCTCGGACGGTCGCGTCCCGGCAAGTTGCCGTCGCCGACGCTGGTCTTTCAGGCGCTGCGCATCGCGGTCAACGACGAACTCGGCCAGCTGGAACGGGGATTGGAGAACGCCATGAAACTTTTATCTCCGGGCGGTAGACTGGTGGTGATATCCTTTCATTCGCTGGAGGACCGGCTGGTCAAGAATTTTTTCCGGGACGGGGCGGCCGACTGTATCTGCCCGCCCGGGTTGCCGGAATGCCGTTGCAATCACCGGGCGACGTTGCGGCAACTTACGCACCGCCCGGTCACGGCTTCGCCCGGGGAACTGCGTCTCAACCCGCGTTCTGCTCCGGCCCGGCTGCGGGCGGCGGAGAAATTGAGTGATTCGAGTGAAAAAAATTATCAAACCATCGGAAGACAAAAATGAACATTCAATCTGGCAAACGTTCACCGCGCCGCAGCGTCCCGGCGTCCGGCGGCGGCGGTTCGCTGGCGGGGAAAATCGCAGCCGGGCTTAAACTGCTGTTGCTGCTTGCGGCGGGAGCCGGGATCTGCAACAGCTACATCTATCTCAATCAGCGAATTTCCGAGACCGACCGGGAAATCCGCCGTACCCGGGTGGAGATCGATCAGGTCAGCCGGGAACTGGTATTGTTGCGCAACCGCTGTGAAACTCTCAGCAGCTGGAGCAACATCAGTGCCAGGATCCGTCAATTCAATCTCGGACTTCGACCCGCTGAACCGGGGCAGGAACGCACGATCGCGTTGTTGACTCCCGCTCAGGCGGCGGCAGTTCGGCTGGATAACGTCGCGATCAATCGATCCGGGGCTCCCGTGGTCGCTGATCGCCGCGGTCAACGTTTCGGACGTTGATCGATCGCAGGCAACGGGAGGCTTCGGTGGTCACCACCAATGATGCGGTTCGGGTATGGATCAGGCTGACCGGTGTCGTGCTGATTCCGGTGGCGGTGCTGCTGCTGGTCAGATTTTACATCGTCCAGGTCGACCGCCACGAATATTACCGAAACCACGCCGAAAAAATTGTACTGGACAAAAAGGAGTTGCGCGGCAAACGTGGGGAGATTTTCGACTCTTCGGGATATCTGCTGGTCGGGAATACTCCCTGTGTCGAGATCACCTGCTCCCCGTACAACCTCGACGGCGACGGACAGCGTCGGGGACTGGCGCGGATGCTGACGAACTATTTCGGCGGCAGCGAAGAAGAGTACTACCGTCGTCTGGCGCCGACCCGTTTTCGTCGGGACCGGGAGGGCAACATCATCCGTGAAGCGGACGGTTCGATTCGGGAGCGTCCGAACCAGTATCTGATGATTGCCCGCAACTGTCCGCTCGACCGGGCGGATGCATTCCGCAAGGAGGCCGGCGAGGCAGGCTACGGTCCGGCGCTCTACTATCGTCATACCACGATCCGCACCTATCCCAAGGGGCGGCTGCTGGCCAATGTGCTTGGTTACATCAATATCGTCAATGATGCGGAGATCCCGCAGAGTGGTCTGGAAAAGCAGCTCGAACCGAAGATCGAGGCGGCCGAAGGTCTTTACACCTACGAACGCACCCGGGACGGCACGCCATTGCTGTACGGGTTTCAGGAGTTGCGCGAAAGCCACGACGGCAAGAATGTCTATCTCACCATCAGTGAACCTATCCAATCGATCCTTGAGGAGGAGCTTGACGCCGCGTTTGCCGAATGGAATCCGGATGCCATTTACGCCGCGATCGCCGATCCGGCGAGCGGCAACATTCTCGCGCTTGCGCAGCGGCCCACCTTCGATCCCAATGATCGCTCCACCTACGCTGCCGCCGCCATCGGCACGCGCATTGCCGAGGACGCCTTTGAACCCGGTTCAATCGCCAAGCCCTTCACCATCGGCAAGGCGCTGGACTGGGGATTTGTGCGCCCGGATGATGTGATCGACTGTGAGAAGGGAATGTGGATATATTTGCGCCGGGCGATGACCGACAGCCACCGCTACGACAAACTCACGGTCAGCGGCATTATTCAGAAATCGAGTAACATCGGCACCGCCAAAATTGCGTTGATGCTCGGGGATGAACGGGTATACCAGGCGCTTTCCTCCTTTGGTTTCGGGCGCAAGACCGGACTTCCGTTTGCGCGGGAACATGCCGGAGTACTGCATCCGGTCAAAAAATGGGATGGTCTCACCGGGACCCGGGTGGCCATCGGTTACAGTATGATGGCGTCGCCGCTGCAGTTGCTGCGCGCCTATTGTGCGCTGGCCAACGGCGGCCGGATGCCGGAACTCCGGTTGATCGATCGACTGGAGGATCCGGTTACCGGGGAGATAACGTATGAAGGAGTTCGGCCGCCGGTTCAGCTTTTCGAACATCCCGAGGTGTGCGGACAGTTGGTGGAGATGATGCGGACCGTCGCGGAAACGGGGGGGACGGCTGCCAAGGCGGCGCTCAAGGGATATTCGGTGGCGGGCAAGACCGGAACGAGCCGCAAATATATTGCCCATCATGGTTATTCCCGTCGCCAGTATTACGCCAGTTTCGTCGGTTTCGCGCCGGCGACCCGGCCTCGTCTGGTGATGCTGGTGACCTTTGACAGTCCGAAAAACGCGATGTACGGGGGGCAGGTTGCGGCGCCGGTGTTCCGTCGGGTGATGGAGCGGGCGCTTCGTTATCTGAATGTCCCGCCGGATCTTCCGGAAGCCGAACGCCATGTCGCCGGACGTTGAAACGAAAACTCCGGAGTTGCTCGCCCCCGCCGGCAATGCTGAATGCGCACTGGCCGCTTTTGATGCGGGCGCGGATGCGATATATTGCGGTCTCGGCCGTTTCAATGCCCGGGAACGGGCGGAGAACTTCACTGCCGACAGCTTCGGGCGGATCGTCGAATTTGCGCATTCGAACGGTCGCCGGGTTTATCTCACGCTCAATACCCTGGTCTGGGAGAGCGAATATACCGCGCTTGCCCGGGAACTCGCCGTGGCGGCCGCCTGTGAGCCGGACGCGGTGATCGTACAGGATATCGGGGTGGCGGAAACGGTGCGCCGAATGTTTCCGGGGCTGGCGGTGCACGCCTCCACGCAGCTGGGGATCCACAACTCCGCCGGAGTGGCGGCGGCGAAGCGACTCGGTATCCGGCGGGTGATTCTGGAACGCCAGGTGACGCTGGATGAACTGCGGCTGCTGACGAAACGTTGTGACGGCATGGAACTGGAGGTGTTCATTCACGGTTCGCTCTGCTGCTCGCTGTCGGGACGCTGTTTGTTCTCCTCACATCTGTTCGAGGCCAGCGGCAATCGCGGTGAATGTCGGCAGCCGTGTCGGCGTTCCTTCAATGGCGTTTTCCCGTTCTCTCCCGGTGATCTCGACGGGGTTTCGGTACTTCCGGAACTGCGCCGATTGAAAATTTCCTCGCTGAAAATCGAGGGAAGACTGCGTGCTCCCGAATATGTCTGGAAGAGTACCCGGGCCTACCGGCTGCTGCTCGACGGCCCGGTCGAACCCGAACCGGAACGCCTTGCCGAGGCTCGCCGACTGCTCGACAGCACTGTATCGCGTCCGGCTGCCCGGGGCTTTTTCTTCGCCGTCGATTATCCGCGCCTGATCGACCCTGCCCGCAGCGGCGCCTTCGGGGTGCCGGTGGCGACGGTGGAGCGGTGTGAACGTCGGGGCGTGCGGGTTCGTGCTGAGGGGCGCATGCATCTCGGCGATCGGCTGCGTTTCGTTCCGCCGGGAGGAGGGGATGGCGAAAGTTTTTCGCTGACCAGTCTGATGGTCGACGGCGCGGAACGAATTGCAGTACGCCCGGGCAGCCGGTGCATGATTTGCGGAGAGTTTTCCGTCGCTCCCGGCTGGCGCCTCTACAAGATCGGCGAGAACGGCTTTGATTTCTCCCGTCGGGCGGCTGCGTTGCCGCCGTTCCGACGTCCGGTGCCGCTGCACATCCGGATCTCCGCTGCCCGGTGGCAGGCGGTGACGCCGCTGCTGCCGGGGTGGGAATGGCGGCGGACAATCGATTCTCCACCTGCGAGATCTCATGCGCTTTCCACTGCCCGAGTTGTCGAGACCTTCTCCTCCGGCGAACCGGAAGGGTGGCGGGCCGGGGATATTTCCGTTGAAATCGCCGGAGAATTTTTTGTGCCGGCGAGTATTCTCAAGCAGTTGCGCCGGGAATTCTGGCGCGAGGCTGCGGAATTGCTGAAGGGGTTGCCCCCCCAGGTAACGGTTGCCGATCCGGCGGCATTTTTCCCGGAACGCCGGCGGGGCGCGGTGGCACGGGAAAATCACTCGCCCGGTCACGTTCAGGAATATCGGATCCGGGGATTTATTCCGGAAGGAGAAATTGAATCTGAAATCCGGCGGATTGCCGCCGCGGTTCGTTCCGGGGTGAGACGTTTCCGGGTTTCGGGGCTGCATGGCGTGGAACTGCTCGCCGCTTATTCCGGTCTGGAGATCGTCGCCGAACATCCGTTCGGGGCCGCCAGTTCGTATGCGGCGGCGGCGCTGGCCGCTCTGGGCATCACCGCGGTCGTTCCCGCGCCGGAAATGCCGGATCGGGAACTGGAACTGCTGCGAAGGGCTTCTCCGCTGCCGTTGGTGACTGGTGACGGGGAGGTCCCGCTGCTGGTGACCCGCCTGCCGTTGCGTCCGGGTGTTTATCGCGACGGACGCGGGAGGAGTTTTCGCGGCGAGTTCGATTCGGCTGAGAAACTTTTCAAACTTTTTGCAGAGTGATGCAGGGAAAAATTTTTTTAGCTTGATATTTTAGCCCAATGGTGTATTTTATACCAGAGGAATAGATTCCCCCGAGAACAATTCACGGAGATTAGGCCATGAAACAGCTTGCAATCAATGGCGACGACAAAGCGGTGACTGCGCTGCCGGAACGTTTTCACTTCGGCGCCGAGGAGCTCGCCGCCGTCCGCAAACTCTTTGAAACCGCCATCACCACCGGTTGTGCGCCCGGTTACAACGGTCCGGAGGAGGAGGCGTTCTGTCGGGAATTTGCCGACTACCTGGGCGGCGGCTGGGTGGACGGCGTCAATTCCGGCACCAATTCACTCTTTGTGGCGCTCCGGGCGCTGGATCTGCCGCCGTTTTCGGAGGTGGTCGTGGGCGCGATCACCGATCCCGGCGGGATGATGCCGATCGTGATCAACAGCCTGATTCCGGTAATTGCCGACACGCGTCCCGGCGCTTACAATATCGGTCCGGAGGAGGTTGAAGCGGTGATCACCGAACGGACCCGGGCGATCATCGTTCCGCACATCGGCGGCGAACCGGCGGACATCGAGGGAATCATGCGGGTCGCATCCAGGTACAACCTCCCGGTGATTGAAGATTGCGCGCAATCCCACGGGGCTGCGATCAATGGCCGAAAAGTGGGTACATTCGGTACGATCGGGGCGTTCTCGCTGATGTTCGGCAAACACTTCTGCACGGGAGGACAGGGCGGGGCGCTCTTCTGCCGCGACGAGGAACTGTACTGGCGGATCCGGCGGGCCGCTGACCGCGGCAAGCCGTTTGGTCTGGAAAAGAGCAACGGCAATGTGACCGCGTCGCTGAACTGCAATCTCGATGAATTCGGCGCGGCCATCGGGCGGGCGCAGCTGCGAAAGCTGCCGGAGATTGTCACCCGTCGCCGCCGTTTCATGGAGTTGCTCGAGCAGGCCGGTCTCGGAAAACTCAACTGCGTGGAAATTCCGCGCCAGCTGCCCGGGGCGGAATCCTCCTGCTGGTGGTGGCGGCTGAGGTTCCGGGCGGAAAATTCGCGGGTCGACAAACTCGAATACTGCGCCGCGCTGGCCGCCGAGGGACTTCAGTTGACTCCGCAGTACCACGCGCTTCCGGGCGATTACGACTGGTTCCGGGATCGGGCCAGCCGTCATCCGTGGAACAATCCGCTGTACCACGGTGATCCTTCGCGCGATTTCCCGTGTCCGAACGCCCATCAGGCGGTGATCGACCACTTCAATCTCGTCGTCTACGAAAGCTGGGCCGAACCCCAGGCCGAAGCGATCGCGGAAGCCTTCGCCAAGGTGGACGCGGCTTATTCGCGCTGACGGCGTCGGCGGAGCAGCAGCGGAAAAATCTCCGCAATTTCCGGGGCGCGCAGCAGCCGGGCGGCCAGCAGGTAAATTACGCCGTAGACCGCCATTACGAGCATGAAGATCGCGAACATCGCCATCCATCCGGTGGCGGCGATTCGTCCGTCGAGCCAGTTCTCCGCGCCGAAAGCCGCTGCTGCTGCGACCGCCGCCGCGATGAGTGCGCGCGCTCCGGAAAACAGCAGCGCGCGTCCCTCCACCCGGAGGCCGTCGCGACGGAGGCGGGTGATCAGCAGCGTGTTGTTGAGCATGGAAGCGAGCACCGTGGCAAGGGCAAGTCCGCCCTGCTGGAGCGGGAACATCAACGCGAGATTCAGCAAGACGTTGGCGGCGATGGCGATCAGGCTGAATTTCAACGGGGTGATCATATCCTTCCGGGAATAAAAGGCCGGCAGCAGCACCTTGATCGAGCAAAAACAGGGAATCCCCGCTCCGTAAAATACCGCTACCCAGCGGGCGGCGGCGAGGTCTTCGACCGTGTAGTTGCCGCCGAGACAAAGCAGTTCGAGCATCGGCCGGTGAAAGATGATCACCGCCACCGCCATCGGAATACAGGCGAAATAGACATGACGTAATCCGAAAAAGAGTTCGTCGGCAAGTCGGCTGGTGTCTCCGGCCGCCGCCGAACGCGACATCGACGCCATCAATACCGCACCGAGTGACAGCGCGAAAATTCCGATCGGCAGGTCGACGATCCGATCGACGAAGGTCAGCGCCGGAACCGCCCGCGGACCGATCCATACTGCGAGCAGCCGGTCAACCACGAAACTGATCTGAAGTGCGGCGCCGCCGATCATGCCGGGAAGAGCGAGCTTCCACAACCGGGAGAGTACTCCGGCATCGCGAAAACTGCTGCGCTTCAGCAGCGGAAACCGGCCGTACCAGGCCAGCAGCAACAGCATCAGCATCAGCTGTACGAAGCCGGAGATCAGCACCAGCACCGCGAGCAGCGACAGAAACGGCGGCATCCGGTCGGCGGAAATTCCGAGCATGCTGCCGGCCGCGAGTCCGCCGATCAGGAACAGGTTGAGCAGCAGGGCGCCGAGTGCCGGCAGTACGAAAACTTTTGCATAGTTGAGAACCGCGCCGATGGCGCCGACCAGGCAGATGAAGAAGCCGTAGGGCATCAGAATCGGCAGCAGGATCAACGTGAGGCGCATGCGTTCGGTGTTGAAGAACGCGATGTTGGAATCCCACACCAGTTCGCGCAGCAGCAGGGTGCCGCCGGCGATGAGGACGACGATCGCTGCGAGCAGGGCACTCAACGCGGTGAAGATCACCGCCAGTTCGCGTCTGACCCGTTCGGGATTGTCATGTTCAGCCTGGGCGACCAGCGGAATCAGCGCGGTTCCGAGTGCGCCCTCGCCGAGCAGGCGGCGCAGCAGATTCGGAATCGCGAAGGCGAGGAACCAGCCGCTGGCGAACTCCCCGCCGCCGAGCACCGTCGCCTCCAGCCGCACCCGGAGCAGGCCGAGAATGCGGCTGAGCAGGGTGGCGGCGCCGACCCCGAATGAGCTTTTCAGCAGTTGACGTTCACCTTTGTCCGCCACGACCCGCCTTCATGAGTTCGAGCATTTCCCTGACTGCGCGCTCCATGCCGACCATCAACGCCCGGCCGATGATCGAATGGCCGATGTTGAGTTCATTGAGTTCGGGCATTTCGAGAATGCCGGCGATGTTTTCGTAGTCGATGCCGTGTCCCGCGTTGACCTTGAGTCCGAGCTGCGCGGCGAACCGGGCGCCCTGTTTGAGTTTTTCGAGTTCATCGGCGCGGGCGGCGCCGGTGGCGTTGGCGTAGGCGCCGGTGTGGAGTTCGACGTAATCGCTGCCGAGTTCGGCGGCCGCTTCGAGCTGATGAAAGTCCGGATCGATAAAACAGCTGACGATGATTCCCGCGTCATGAAGTTCTCCGATGGCCCGGCGTACCCGTTCGCGTTGTCCGGCGACGTCAAGCCCGCCCTCGGTGGTGAGTTCGGCCCGCTTCTCCGGCACCAGACAGCTGCTGTGCGGTTTGATCCGGCGGGCGATCTTCACCATCTCATCGGTGACCGCCATCTCCATGTTCAGACGTTTCACCGTCTTCGCGAGCGCTTCGAGGTCGGCATCCTGAATGTGACGGCGATCCTCGCGCAGATGGGCGGTGATGCCC
>CAKUKT010000064.1 GCA_934663655.1 uncultured Victivallaceae bacterium | reverse complement strand
TGACGCCGCGCTGCTGGCAGGTTCGTTGTCCTTCGAACTCGGCAAATTCGATGCGGCACTGGAATTTTACCGCCGGGCCCAGCAGTTGCGCCCGACCGGAATTTTCGGAGAAATCGCCTCCGGCCGGATCGCGGATACGTTGTTTGTACTGAGCCCGGACACCCCGAAGAGCGACCAGCTCAGTGGAGCTGTCGCCCTGTATTCCCGTCTGGTCAAAGAGGCGATACTGCCGGAGGTCCGACTGCAGAGTGCATTCAAGCTGGGCCGCTGCCTCGAACAATCCGGCAAAACCGACGACGCAGTCCAGGCCTACGAACAAGCACTCTATTTCGCGCTCGAACAGCAGCAACAGCAGTTGAACCCGGATCCACTCTGGTACGCACCGGCAGCAACCGCGGCGGTCAGACTGATCGTCGCCGACAAACTGGCGGATGGCGAACACCGGGCAATGCGGATCATCCGGCAGTTGGAAGAATTAAGCCCCTCCCTGGCGCCGGAAGCCGCCCGGCTCGCCGCCTCGGTGGACAAAGCATATAACAATCAGTAACCGGAGTTTATCGGCAAAATGGTTTTTCAAAGGATGATGGTCGAAGGCGGACCGGTAATGTGGGTGATCGCATTGTGCAGTCTGATCGCCCTGGTGGTATTTCTTGAAAAGGTATTCCAGTTTCATCGTGAAGAGATCAACGTGCGGGAATTGTTGCGCGGTCTTTTCAATGTACTTAAACGCGAAGGTTTCGTCGAGGCGATCACCCTCTGCGACAACACCCCCGGCCCGGCAGCCCGGATTCTCGGAGCGGCGATAATTTCCCAGCAGCGCGGGGATGAGGACATCCGGCAGGCAATCGATGATGCGGCACTGGAGGAGCTTCCCAAACTGGAACGCCACCTGAATCTGCTGGGGACACTGGGATTTGTGATGCCGCTGCTGGGCTTCATCGGAACGGTATTCGGAATGATGCGGGTTTTCGACACGGTGCGGGTCAGTGAATATCTTTCCGCGTCCGACATCGCGGGGGGGGTTTCGATGGCGTTGATCACCACCGGAGCCGCGCTCACCGTGGCGATACCGTGTTACATCGGCTACAACTACCTGCTCGGCCGGATCAATTCGATCACGCTCGACATGGAGAAGGCGGCGCTGGAGATCACCGCGTTCTTTGAGCGGCGGGCCGCGGACCAGGCCAAAAACGAAGAGTAACGGCTGACCATGTTCAAGAAACCGGAAATCGGCAGACGTCGTTATCAGACCCGGCTGAAACCTCACCATGGCTGGCCTCCGCTGATTGCGCTGATCGACATTTTATTTCTGATGCTGTTGTTTTTCGCGATCTCACGGTCATTCGTGCGGGTCTCGGGAATCAGCGTCAAATTGCCGCGACTCCGTGCTCCGAATGTCGCCGCCCTCGAACGTTTCATCATCTCCATCACCCCGCCGGCGGAGGCCGGACAAAAATGCGTCGTCTATTACCAGGACAAACCGGTGAAAATAGAAGCGCTGCTTCAGCATCTTTCCAAACTCCGCGACACCAATCGTCAATCATCGGTAATCATTCGTGCTGACCAGCGGGTCCCCTTTGAGGTGGTTGCCGAAGTCATGGCGATCGCCGAGGCGGCGGAACTTTCAAGTTTTATCGCCGTAACCCCGCCGGATGAAAACCCGGAAACCAGGTTCGAATAACCATGACGCAGGATAACGCAGCAGAGACGAAACGCCGGTTGCCGCAACGAAAATGGCGGTTTGTCCGTCCGGAACGTTCGCGGGCGATGCTGCTGTGTGAAGCCGTGGCGGTGGCTCTGGTCGCGCATGCGTTGCTGCTGTTGATCGACTACCGGGAGCCCCAGCCGGCCCGGGTGGCAACCACTGATCCCGGAGTTACGATTCTGAGCGAATTCACGCTCGACGAACAGATTGATGAATTTAATCTCTGGATGACGGTCAACGATCCGGCCCGCTTTGCCTCGGTATCGAGTCCGGGTGGCTATCTGGCGCAGCTTCCAGCTTCGAAACGCCCCCTGCCGCAACGGAATTTCGATCTTCTCGCTCCGTTGTTTCCGCTGCCGGCAATAACCAGTTTCATACCGGTCGAGGTCAAGTCGGCTGTTTTTTCCTCGCCTCCGCTGCCGGCTTCCCCGCTGCCATCTCCCCGCCAACGGGTGATTAACAGCGCCGGAGAACCGGTTGAACTGCCGGGTCTGGAATCCGCCACTGCATCTGGAGCGGAGGCGCCGACCCATATTGATTTCCGGCGCAACGGCAAATTCTGCCGGGTGAGGCTGATCAGTTCATGCGGGAATCCGGAACTCGATCTGCTGGCGGAGAAAGCGCTCTACCGCGAAGGGGCGAAACTGCCGGAACAAGAGGAGTACCTCTTTTTCTGGCCGACGGAACCACCGTCTGCCGAGGCGACGGACAGTCAGGAGACGAAACCATGATTGAAGTAAGTTTCGATACAGCGCTTTTCATCTATCTGGTGTTGTGGCTGGTCATGCTCGCCACACTGTGGCGACGGGAAATCGTGCGACTCCGGCGCAATGAATGGCAGCTCTCCAACAGCCGGCTGTTTCACTGCGACCAGTGCCACCACTCCTTTATCATCGGCGAACCGGTCAACCTCACCCGCTGCCCGCGCTGCAACGCGGTCTGCACCCGGAGACGTCGGCGTGACCTGGAGTAGATTTATGAGAATCCCGCCGTCAACGGCAACTCTTTTCGGGGCAATACCGTTATCGGTTCTGCTCGCCGGTTGTTTCTGTTTTCTGCCGCCCGGCGAACCTCCCGAGGGAGCAATCACCTGCAATCACCTGAACGAAGCCGGAACGGAAATCGAGGCGGAAAATCGGCTCACCACTCTGCTGACGGCATTTATGCTCACCCATCCGGAATATTCCCGATTCCGGCTCGAATGCGCCCCGCCCCACCAGTCGCGACTGCGCCGAATCTTCCTTGACGCCGCCGCCACCGGCGGAGCCGTGGTCGCCGAAGATGCACCAACAACGTTGTCAGCGGATTTCGCCGCGGAGCTGTGGATATTTGAAATCGTTGACGACAATAAAGTGGTCTGGCGGGAAAGTGCGGCGGTCATTCCGGCTGCCGCCGCTGAAGTTCCGTGATTCGGCAGCAGCGGCAATTGCCCGCGCGGCGTTCATCTCCTGGTGCAACTGCGCCGCTGAAGTTCCGTGATTCGGCAGCAGCGGCATTCCGCACCGCGATTCGCCGCTCAGAGACCAGCGGGATAGTTCAGCTGAGGAATTCCCGGTGCAGTTCCTTGTCCTCGTAGGGGTCGGGCGCACCGGCAGCCAGCTCTTCCGGCAGATAGTTTGACACCACGCCACAGACAGTGATTTTCCGCTCGTCGAGCTCAGCGGAGAAATTGATTCTCCAGGTTCGGCAGCCGATCTGCCATCCGCCGCCGCCATCGGGGGCAACCCGTTTCCGGCGCCGGTCAAAGGGGTTGAAGCGCAGCTGAACCCGGCAGAAATTTACCACATCCGGGCCGCCGAGTTCGAGAATCCGGGCCGCCTGCTCAAGAAACCCGGAGGTGAAATTTATTTCCCAAGCCTCACCCATCACCCCGTCCCGCCAGCCGGCGGCAGCATCGGGAAACGCGTCAACTTCGGCGATATACGGTTTGATATCGAGAATCGGCGTTCCGTCCAGCAGGTCGCAGGGTCCGATCACAAGTCCGTCCTTTCTGACCTCCAGCAACTCAACGCAACTTATCCCGATCGGATTCGGCCGGTACGGAGACCGGGTCGCGAAAAGACCATAACAACCGCCGTCCGGAGAAAGCGGTGGTCTCACAAGCGGCTTCCAGCCTTTGCCGACATTGAGGTGAAAGCAGAAAATCAGCCAGATCCGCTCAAATCCTGCCAGATCGGCAGCGGCCGCCGACATTCCGGGGACAAACTCGACAAAACCAGGCTTTCCGGCAAATACCGCCTGACGGGGCGCCTCAAAACGATGGCGTGCCGTGGTGCGCAAATAGGCTACCGGAGTGAAACTCCAGCCTCCGGTATTCACGGCAACAGCCTCCGCCGCAAATAATCGGCGACCACAGGAGCGTAACGGTGCAAAGAGAACTCTTCCGCGCGACGACGCGCCGCCGCCCCCATTTCCAGCAGTCGCCAGGAATCGTTGCGCAACGTAAGCAACGCCGATGCCCATTCTTCCGGAGCAGTGGCGAAAAAACCGGTTTCCCCCGGCAGAATCACCCGGATGTTCTCGCCGACCGGAGAAGCGATCGCCGGCAATCCGGCTCCGCAGTATTGAATCAACTTATAGGCGGATTTGCCACGGGCAAACGCATCCGCGGGCAACGGCATGATGCCGACGTGGGCACGGCAAAGTAGTTCCGCCTCGTTCCCGTCGCTCCACGCCTCCCGGCGGATCGCTACTCCGGGAATATCCGGAAAATCGGGGGCGCCGATCACCAGCAGTTCAAAATCGGTTGCTTCCGCCATCCGCCTGAGTGCAGCAGCGTGGCCATACAGGTAGGCGGCAGTCACCGGGGTGCCGATCCAGGCGACGGTAAAACGCGGGAATTTTTCCAGATCGACCGGATACTTTCCGGTATCGATCACCGTCGGCACCTTGAGAATATCCGGATGGTCGTTGCGAAAATAGTCCGCAATGTGGTCGTTGGCGACGATGACCCCGGAAGCACGGCGGACCAGCTGACGGTACTTGTTCCTGAGCAACGGTATTTTTGCGTACTTCAACCAGACCGCATCATCGAAATTCAGAACATAACGCCGTTTACCGATCCGGCTAAGTTCGATCGCGGCGGGCAGTCCCGGAAATAATTCGTATTCGATATAGAGCAGCGGTTCAAGCCGGGTGGCCAGCCGGTTGACCAGTGAACGTACCAACGCAATCGGAGATTTACCTTTTCCGGAATAAAGAGCCTGCAGGTAAGCGGAGTCGAAGAACGAATGAAACTTTGCCTCGAAACCGGCTTCGCGCAACGCCTCGTCGTACATGAAAAAACGCAGTCGGCTTGAAGCGCCGGAGCGTTCATAACGGGTATATACTCCGAGGAGATCACCGGAAGCCATCAGCAGGCGCCTCCATCGATGTCAGCCCTCCGGACGGACGCCGAACTAAAGAGTTCGCAAAACGGCAAGGTCGCGAAGAAATCGCAGTCACCATAATTCATCACCCAGATACCACCTACGATTCCACCGGCAAAGGAGCGACTACTTCCGGCTCGAGATGCTCAATTTTGGATCGCCGTTCCTCCTCCTCCGCGGCAGTGGCGGCGGCAATCCGTTTCTCATATTCCTGAAAATAGGCCTCCAGTTTCGGAGTAGTGCATCCGGACAAGCCAATCGTCGCCGCGGTGAGTGCCGCATTCATTGCCGAAGCGCTCCGCGCCCGGCGCATTGCACTGATCAATCGAGGAGCGTTGCGCAGCTGGCGCAGCCGTCGCTGGGCATCATGCAAAGTGGAATTATCCGGATAGTGCCTGAGGCCCTCGGCAATGATGGCCAGCGCCGCGTTGATATCACCGCGGTTGACCTCATTCTGAGCCCGGGCCATAAAGGAGTTGCTCTGCTGGATCTGAATCAGCGTGGGCAGGAAGGTATTCGTGGGATCCATCATCAGGAGTTTTTCCCCTTGACGGACAGCGGCTTCCGGCTGGTCAGACTTCAGACTGGAGAAGAAGCGCATTACCAACTCGTTACGTTCTCGGGGAGAATCGTTTCGGCTGCGACGGGAACAGCCGCTGAAAAGCATGACGAATATCGCTGCCAGCGCAACCGTATAAAAGCATCGATTCATGCCCGCAGTCAAGCCGGTTCCGAACTTCTTTGGGACCAGCTGCGTCGCATGGAGATTAAAAAACGGTAAGCGATTCATGTCCATAGTCAAGCTGGTTCCGAACTTCTTTGGGACCAGCTGCGTGCATCCCGGAAATGAAGATTAAAAAACGGCAAGCGATTCATGTCCATAGTCAAGCAGGTTCCGAACTTCTCTGGGACCAGCTGCGTGCATCCCGGAAATGAAGATAAAAAAATGGCGAGAGAGACGGGACTCGAACCCGCAACATCCACCGTGACAGGGTGGCACTCTAACCAGTTGAGCTACTCCCCCGCTTGCAACGTATGCCTGCGATATTCTTTAATATATACCCGATTTTGAGAAATGCAACACTTCCTGACAGGAAAAATCCGTTTTTTTTGATATTTCCCCGCCGGACACCATTCCGCAGGCGACGACAATCCTCACAATCCGGTCGGAAGTTCCGCAAAACGGGTCTCGATACCGAAACGGCGGGCGACCTCTCCCATCAATGCCCGCGGTCCGGTGGTCTCGCTCGCATAATGACCGAGCGCCAATACCGTCACGCCGAGTTCCCGGGCGGGATGGTACATCACATGTTCCATTTCGCCGGTGATCAGCAGATCCGCTCCCCGCGCTGAAGCCTCAAGCAACGCCCCCAGTCCACCTCCGCCAGATACCACCGCCACGCGGGTCGGCTGCCGCCCGCCATCCCCGAAAATTCGCGGTTCGCAGCCAAGTTCGGTAGCGAACCTCCTCCCCAGCGATTCCGGGGTGCTCCCCGGCGCCGCGGAACCGATAAAACCGATATCAACCCCGTCATAATGGCAGAAGGGCTGCAATCCGCCGAGACCGGCCAGCCGGGAGAGTTCCGCGTTATTGCCGAGGCGCGGATGCGCATCCAGCGGCAGGTGCGCCGCGTACAGCGAAATCCCCGCCCGAAACATTTTCCCAAAACGCGCCGCTTCCATCCCGATCAGCCGCTTTGGTTCCCCTCCCCAACTCAAACCGTGATGGGCAAAGATGAAATCCGCCCCGCAATCGACCGCGAAATCGATCAACGCCTGCGACGCATCAACCCCGAACACCGCCAGCTGTACTGCTTCTCCCCCTTCAACCTGGAGCCCATTGTTGGAATGATCCCCGGCAAAAGCAACCAGATTGAGTTCGCGATCAAGATATTCGACCAGTTCCCGAAGTTTCATTTCCGCCTGCCTGCTCCAAAATGTTTTTTGAGATATTCGCAGTTGAGAATTTTCTCCATCAAATCGTTTTCGGTGTAGAAGTAGTGGTTGCTCGCCTCATAACCGATCCGGGAGTCCCGCCGCATGATTTCGAGCAACCGGCGGGCCAGCCCGCTCTCCGCATCGAACAGCCAGGTGAGATCCTCCCCGGAATCACGACGCCGGACAAACACAATCTGATGCCAGGTCGAACGGAAATGACAGTAACATGCCCAGGCGACATCGAGCAATTCATCCAGATTTCGCCGTTCCTCTCCGACGAGCGCGGTGCGTTGTCTCTCCAGTTCCTCCAATCCCTCCAGCCAACCATCGCACAACCGCTTGAAGGCAGCTTCGAAAACCGGTTCCGGGAAGTGCCTGCCGCGCCAGCCGTCAAGATCGTCATACGGGAAACCGATCATCGTCGCCTTGCGACCGGTCGCTTCCGGCCACAGCAGCGACATCGGACCGAAATTGGCAGGACCGGTATAGATCGTTGCGGTGTGGTGAAACGGAAATTCCTCGAATGCCGTGCTGAAACGGCTCCACGCCGTCAGCACCCCCGGAGCGGCCGCACCGAATTTCCGCTCCGCCAGTTCCTCCCGGGAGGCCTGAAGCAATTCGAGATTACCCCCCGGATAGCCTCCCTGGGTCCAGCTGAGCATCAGATTGCCGACCCCGGCCCGGGTGAGGTTGTCAAGGTGGCGCTCGATCAGATCCGGGACCGGAATATACGGCACCGCCGCCAGTTCCCAGGAACAGTTGAACTGCACCTTCGCCATGGCAGCCAATCCGCGCTTTCGCGCGGCCTCCCACAACCGAAGTGCCGCCGGCGCCGGCCCGACCTTGGAAATCGAATAGTCGAGCACCTCGCCCTTGATACCGTCGCAATCGGTCTCAAGCAGGGTTTCACTAACCGTCATCACCGTTGTTTCCGGAGGCAGCGCCGCCACCACCTCCAGATCCCACGGCGGAGTCCATGCCCAGGTGTAGGCAATCACCCGCGCCCGCGGATTGCCGAGCCGGGCCCCACGGGCAATGGTCTGATTCAATTGCGCGGTGAGTTCCGCGGCGGTGCGCCCCGCACAACGAGGACAGGGAACTTCAATATCCGATCTGGACTTGCAGTGCGACAAGTTCTCCGACATGGTGATCATGAAAATGCCGCCAAGTCCCGGAACCATTTCGAACAACCGCCGCACCCCGTTTTCAAGCGCAGCACATACTTCGGGATTACTTATACAGAGCGCCCAGGCATCAATTCCGCTTTCCCGCGCACCGCGCCAATCGGGATGATCGACAAAGAACTCTTCCGGCATCGCCCGCGGTTCATTGAGATAGATGATGATGTCCACACCGTACTTCTTGCCGCGCTGAACCAATTTGTTGAGATTTGCGATGCGCTCCTCCCAGCGGCGCGAGCAAGGCTGATCCTCCCCAAGCCAGGGAACCAGCGTGTAAAGCGTCCCCTGCATCCAGACCGCATTAACTCCGCAGGCGGCATAATCCGCCAACATCGCCTCCGGATAGGAACCAATTTCCGGGTCGAGCAGCGGATCTCCGTAAAGCGCCGAATAGGAGTAAACCATCTTCAGATCAAAGTTGCGCGGTTCGTTCCCTCGTATCGGCCGCACCTGACCATATTTCCCGAGAAACGCGAACGGAGCCTCCGAACGTTCCGGAAGTCCGGCAGCAATCCTGCTGACGTTCTCCCGCAGTTCCTCAGTACGATCAGCTTCAGCGGCGTTAAGTTCGCGATAGTATACCGGATCACATGCCGGCTTGCTCAAACCAAGTTTTACCCAGAAGAAATCATCCTCCTTGAGGATGAAAGCCAGTTTGTCCGGCGACCAGTCGATCAGTTCGAGCAACTGCTCGTAGGGCAGCAGATCCCAGTTGCGCCGAATCACCGTCTGAAACCCGCGTTCCGCCCAGAGCGCCAACGACGAATCATCGCGCACCAGACCCATCGCCTCCCCGGCGGCGACGATATTTTCCACCGTAGTCCGCAAAACCAGGGCAAGACGTTCCGGTGCCACCAGGTTCCAGTTGCGCCAGATCACCGCCTGAAAGCGAATGGGGAAGTGTGGATACTCCAACGCCCTGGGAGCGTCGCCGACGGGAAGTTCAGCAATTGTCATAAAAACTCCTTATCTCCGGAAGATTAAACGTTTCAACAACCATTATACCCAACTTCCCCCTCTGATATTATCCGGAAACTCCGGAATTTTTTGCACGGTGGTCAGCGCCCACCAAAAGGAGTCGAGTAAACAATGTGGCTGGTTTGCCTTCGCACCAGCCCAGCGGTTTTCAGTACGGCGCCACTCCGTAATCTTAAAGCGGAACGATTTTCCGGACGTGCTGATAATATAACCAGCTGAAAAACTTTTTTCAATGGAAAGAAATGAATTTTTGCGGCAACTCAATCTGAAAACTGAAACAGCTGCCGTTTCAATTCGCATCTGCGCTCGTCCCGTCTTCGCAGTGCTGAAGTTGCAACCGATCAGCGCACGCCAGCCGCCGGCCCCAACGTCGTTCGCCTCCGACCCCGACGACGGACACGACCGTACTGCGCCATAATCATCACCGCTGCTCAATAACCGGGAAAGCAACCGGTGATTAACAAAAATGTCCCGCCCCGAACCGGAACGTGTCATCAATTTCAAGCAGAATCGATAAAAAAAAGACGCGCCCCAAACCGGAACGCGTCATCAATATCAAACAGAACCGATGCCGCTGCTCAGTAACCAAGCACCGTGGCCCCGTCCTTCTCGACGTTGTTCTTATCGATCAGCATATAACGGATGTCGAAGGCCTCTTCCGGATCCCCCGGAGCCTTGACTTCATACTGCGCGTTCGGGCTGGTCGCAACCATGCCGGCGATGTCACCCTTCTTGATCAGCGCGGCAATCGCTCGCCCGGAAACCTGCCCACCGTTCATCAGGAAGAGGGCGGGACGATCCGACGAGGACTTGAAATATTCCATCTTGCCGGCATCCATCGGCAGACCGATCGCGGTGACGATGACACCTGCATCACTGTACTTGTTGATGACTTCATCCATCACCTTGGCGCTCATATATTCCTCGTACATCATCGCATCAACCGGGGGAGCATCCGGGGGCATGGTGATGGTGTCGACGACAATATTCTCACTGCCATAGCCTTCCTTGAGGCCCGAGATGGTGTTCTGCTCGCTCTCGTTTTCCGCAAAGCCCGGAGGAGCGATGTAGAGAACTTTCTTGCCGGGAGCAACCTGAGCGAGGAACTTGCCGGCCTTGAAACCACGCGAACGGGCGAACGCCATTTCGTTGGAAACCAGACTCGACTGGGTGCCGCCGAAGAATCCCATCGTGTTAAGCAGACCGCCGGCGCAAACCAGCACCAGCACGAACATCACAAAGGCAATCGGCTGCATCGCCGGATTGGTCTTCTGCTTTTTGTTGCAGATGATCATCGCGATGAGACCAATCAGCATTCCTGCAACCCACAAGACTGATATTAAATCCATGATTAACCCCTTTTCC
>CAKUKT010000063.1 GCA_934663655.1 uncultured Victivallaceae bacterium | reverse complement strand
CCCGGGGGGGGGAGCACGCTGGTAATTCGGCGGCAGAAATCTATTCGTTACAATTTAAAATTATAGTCAAAACATGATCTTTTGACAATATTGGATGGATGTAAAAAATGATATAACTGAATGTAAATTTCGGAACAGGCAAAATGCCGAACTCCAGTGGTGTTTACATGATATTTGATATATTTGTCCATGAGTAGTATTTTATCACCGGATAATGGTGGCAAAAAATGGAGAAGCTCCTGGGCTGAATCGGTAAAAATGAGTGGTGAGGGTCAGCGATTTCAGGTCACTTTTGATGAACTGAAAACCTATTTTCGCCGGTTGCTTGCGAAGGATTCCGGCGTCGATATGGAGGTTTTTGTTGCCGCCGACGGCCATGCCGGCGGTTCGTTGTTTCATGCGCATACCGGCTGGGAGTTGCGTCTTTTCGAGGTACCCGACCGGGAACAGGGGGAGCGAACGAAGTTTCAACTGGTTCCACCTTATACTCCGCATAACGGTGGCGAACTGCCTGGCAACTGTCTGGTGATATTCGTTGATGTGGACGAACTCCGGTTGAGTTGGGGGGGACGCGGCATGTCCATTCCCACCAACCACTGCCGATCGGCCTCGCTGGTGCTCGACAATCTGCTCAACGCCATCGCCGCCACCGGCAGAGGCATGTCGCCGGAACTGTTGATTGCGCTCCGCAATGCATTGTTGCTGGCGATTGTTGAAGTGGCCGGTCAGGTTTCAGTCCAGATCAGAACTCATCCTCAAAACCGGGATATCTGCGGTGCCGGGATTGAGTTCATTGAGAAGAGGTTCGCTGATCCGGAACTCAACGTAGGTGGGGTGGCAAGGGCGATTCAGGTTTCGCCGCGATGGCTCAATCGGGAATTTCAGCGCCGGCTGGGGCGGAGTGTCAGCGTCCATATCCGGGAAACCCGTTTGCGCAATGCCGCCCGGCTGCTGGTGATGACCGGGCTTCCGCTCGAACGGATCGCGAATGAAAGCGGTTATCGCGATTATTTCTATTTCAGCAACGTCTTTTTCCGTCGTTTCGGAGTCCGCCCGAGCGTTTGTCGGTGTTCGGGAAAACTTCCCCCGGGCATTGTTATGGATAATTCCGACGGCGGACGGTGAAAAGCGACCGTGAAGTTGTTTCGGGAGCGAGGAACGGGAAGAAAATCTGAGCCGTTCCGCCTGTTTCCCCGCGGCAACTCACGGTAAGTTATTCGTCCCGTGAAGTTGCGTCGTCCGGAATTTTTTATCAGCTGTATTTCGTCACCAGTTTCCGGTAGAAATCATAGATTTCAGGCGCGATGTCGTCCCCGATTGACGCACAGCCGAGAATGATGCCGCCATCCCGAGCCATTTCAAGCAGGGGACGGAGATGAAACTCGATCTCCAGGCGATCGCCGCGCGGCAGAATTTCCGTGTTGCAGACTCCGCCGAAAAGCACCATGCGCTTCCCGAAGCGTTCGCGCAGGGTCGGCAAATCCATGCCGCAGCGCGGTTCGAGCGGGTTGAATCCTTCGAAACCGGCTTCAAGCAGCAATTCGAGCAGCGGCATGATATTGCCGTCACTGTGGAAGAAAATATGTCTGCATCCGGCGGCGCGGATCTTGCCGAGCATGGTTTTATAGAGCGGCAGCAGAAATTCAGCGAACATTTCCGGACTGAAAAGCGGCGCCTGCACTCCGGCCATGTCGTCGCAGATCCACAACCCGGTCTCCCAGGCGTCGGTCAGGCGCAGATTTTCCAGCGCGAGCGTAGTGAGAAATTCGGCGACCCGGGCCATCAGTTCATGAACGCGTTCCGGTTCGAGCAACATATCCATCAGCAGCTGTTCCTCGCCGTAGAGGAATTGCGTCCGGCAATAGATGCCGCCGCTCTTGGCGAACACGCAGCGACCGGCGCGCCGTTCCGCAGCTGCGAGTCCGGGGATCAGGGTATATCGTTCCGGAGCCTCCGGAGAGTCGAAGCGAAGGTTGTCCAGCGACATACCCTCCGGCAGCCGCCGGGCAATCCGTTCGGAGAAAACCACCGCGCCGGTGAGCGGTTCCCGCACCAGCCAGCCCCAGCCGTCATCCCGGTAAAGGTATCCGGCATCGCTGCTGACCACTCCGGCACGGGTGGCGAAAAACCGTTCGTCGGGGCAGATTTCGCCGGAGATGTCCGACCCGTAATAATCGGCGGTGGATATCTCCGGACCGACCCCGGCCCAACGCTGCCAACCGCTGAGGAAATTTCCCCAGGGATCATCCCAGTACGGCACCCGGTCCGGTCGGTTGAATGCCACCGCGGTCATTACCCGTTCGGTCGAAGTCATCTTTGTTTTCCTGCTTGATGGTTGGTTGTTTTTCCGCCGCCGTTGTCCCGTGCTTCAACGTTTCTGGTCCGGCAGGCGACGGCAGCTTTCCCGGTGCCGGGCGGGCGGGGCGAACCATCCTCTCCCCGGACCGGTTTAACTACTGTATATCCTCCGGAAGTGAATTGCAAGCCGGCGTCGGAGGAATTTGTCCATTCGCAAACAATTCCCGGATGGTTTCAGCGTGAAACCGCCGCCGGGAAAGTCCGCATGATAATTTAATCTATTATAATTGTATCTTAAAATTCTAACACGAAAAAATTCAAGTTTATTTGGCGGAACTATTGACTTTTTTCGATTCAGTGTTAGAGTATTTGTCGAGAGAAAAAACATGAGAAGTTCAGGTTATAAAGTAAAATATGGATATTTACGTTTGGGGAACCGGACGGGCACTGGGAGCAATTCTTGATTTTCATCTTCCTCTCGACCGGGTCACCGCTTTTGTCGACAACAACCGGGAACGAACCAGTTGTATGGGCAAACAGGTGATTCGCCCGGAGGAACTGTCCGGTCGCTCATACGATGCCGTCGTCGTTGCCTGCGACGCCGCCGCGGAAATTGAAGCGCAGAGCCGGAGACTTGGCATCGATCCGCGGAAAATGATCTTCTGCTTCAACAACCAGGTTCTTCATGACCGCAACCATGACTATGAACTGGTCACCCGGATACTGGGGCCCGAATGCGCCCGGATCATCCGGCACCGTTACCGTCTGGTTCCGGAAGTGGAGGCCGACGAGCTGAATAGCCGGAATCGGCTGGGCGACACCGAGTTGTCCCGGAACGATCATATACGGACCAAAACCCTCGAATTGCTCTGTGCCGAAATCTGCGGAAACCATATCAACGGTGCGGTGGCCGAAGTGGGGGTGTTCCGGGGCGAGTTCGCCGCGCTGATCAACCGGCTCCTGCCGGATCGGAAACTCTACCTCTTCGACACCTTCGCCGGTTTCGATCCCGGTGAAGCGGATGAGGAACGGCAGAAGAAACATTGCAATCCCGCCTTTATTGCCGCTTTCCGGGAGACTTCGATCCAGACGGTGATGGAGAAAATGGAACATCCGGACCAGATCGTCCTCCGGCCGGGATTGTTTCCCCAGACCGCAGCCGGCATCGACGAACATTTCTCTCTGGTGTCGATCGATGTCGATTTTGAGGAATCCACGCTGGCCGGGCTGGAGTTCTTCTATCCCCGGCTTGTCCACGGCGGTTACCTCATGGTGCACGATTACAACAGCCGGCTCACCGGGGTGGCAACCGCCGTCGCCCGTTTTGAGCAGAAAATCGGCCGGACTCTTGCCAAAGTTCCGATCTGCGACCGGAACGGTACCCTCGTCATCACCAGATGACTTCACCACCGGGGAAAATCAGCTCCGGGACGGAACCGGTTCCTGCTCCTGATGTCTCGACGGTTGAAATTCACCTCCTGTCCGTCGATCGGGAGGGAAGCTACCCCGGGGGAGATTTTTCCCGGGAATCCTGAGAGGCATCCGAGGCGGTTTTTTTGCGTAAGACTAAAATAAATACGCCGGGCCAGACGTTATTGTAGACATAAAAGCTGAATACTTCAATCGGAGCACCAACCGCGACATAATTGCGATGCGGCGGTCAGGTCTCCGGACGTAAACGTCGGAAATTCTGGAGCTGTCATGAAAAAATTTTTCCGTCTGCTTGTGATCCTGGTGATCGTTGTACTGGTAATCGTCGCTGCGAAATGGACATACGATAAATTTGCCGCTCCGGCTCCGGTTCATTCGTTTCGTACTGAAATCGTCGAGCGGACCAATCTGCAGAGTTACATCAGTGCTTCCGGAACCGTCGAACCCGAGGAGCTGGTCAACGTCGGCGCCCAGGTGAGCGGTAAAATCATGGATTTCGGTCTCGACGCCGACGGCAAAACCGTTGATTACGGTTCGCGGGTGACCGCCGGAATGGTGTTGGCCAACATCGACAAGGTGCTCTACGAAGCTGAACTGCGCGAAGCTCAGGCAACGAAACTTCAGGCCCAGACCTCGATTCTCAGCGCGGAGGCCAATCTGAAGCAGGCCAAAGCGCAGGAAGCCCTCTGCAAGCTGAACTGGGATCGTTCCCAGGAGCTCTATCCCAAAGGCGCCGTCTCCAAAAGCACCTACGATACCAGCGAAGCCGATTATCTTACCGCTCTGGCCGATATCGCCGTCGCCGAGGCCGGAATCGAGCAGGCCAAGGCGCAGCTGGCCATCGCCGAGGCTTCACTGGTTCGCGCCGAACGCAATCTCAGTTACTGCGTGATCACCTCTCCGGTCGACGGCGTGATCATCGACCGCCGGGTCAGTGTCGGCCAGACGCTGGTTTCCAATATGAGCGCTTCAACCATCTTTCTGATCGCCAAGGATCTTAAAAAGATGCAGGTGTGGGTCTCGGTCAACGAGGCGGATATCGGCAGCATTTACACCGGTATGCCGGTTAGTTTCTCCGTCGACGCCTTCCCTGGCGAAGAGTTCTCCGGGGTGGTTCACAAGATCCGGCTCAACGCCACGATGTCCCAGAATGTCGTCACCTACGTGGTTGAAGTCGAGACCGATAATTCAAGCGGTCGTCTGCTGCCTTACCTTACCGCTGATGTGAAATTTATCCGCGAGCAGCGGGAAAATGCGCTCAGCGTTTCCAATTCCGCGCTGCGCTACTCCCCGGATGCCTCATTGATCGATCCGGAATATCGCGACGCGGTCGCTGACGGTGACCGTCGGCTCTGGGTGATCTCTCCGGAGAGCGGGTTGTTGCGTCCGGTTTCGGTGAAGACCGGACTGGTTACCGGCAGCATGACTGAAATTGTCTCCGGAGATATCCGGGAAGGCGATGTGGTGGTCAACGGTATCAATATTTCCGAACAAATCGTCCAGGCCGCTGGCGGCAACCCCTTCATGCCGACCCCGCAGCGCCAGCAGCCCCAGAGCCGGGCTCGTCAGGCAATGCGCGAACAGAATGCCGCCGTCGACGCCGCCGACGAAAACAAATCCGCCGAGGCGGGAGACACTGCCGTAGCCGGGAAGGCGGACAGCGGAAATGAAGCCGCAGGAGCCGGAAAATAAGCCGGGCGTCATTGATTGAGTCAATGCAGGAGAAACGCAATATGGCGCTTATAGAACTTGACCGGATATGCAAAACTTACTTCCTCGGAGAGGTCGATGTACCGGTGTTGCGTGACATTTCGCTCACCATCGAGCGCGGTGAATATGTTGCTCTGATGGGAGCCTCGGGGTCGGGAAAGAGTACGCTGATGAATATTCTCGGCTGCCTCGACCGGCCAACCAGCGGAACCTACCGTTTTGAAGGTGATGAACTTGGCAGCGCCAGCGGTGATTTCCGAGCCGGCATCCGAAACCGGAAGATCGGTTTTGTGTTTCAGAGCTTCAATTTGCTGCCGCGTACCAGTGCGCTCGAAAATGTGATTATGCCGCTGGGATATACCGCGGGCGGAGTCTCCATGGCCGAGCGCCATCGCCGCGGAATCGAGGCGCTCAAACGGGTGGGACTGGCCGAACGTATTGATCACCATCCCTCCCAGCTTTCCGGAGGTCAGCAGCAGCGGGTCGCGATTGCCCGGGCGCTGATCAACCGGCCGCCGGTGCTCTTTGCCGACGAACCGACCGGAAACCTGGATTCAAAAACCAGTGTTGAAGTAATGAAGATGTTCGATGAACTCAACCGCGACGGGATTACCGTGATACTGGTCACCCATTCAACCGAAATCAGTGATTATGCCAAACGGGTGGTGATGATTCAGGATGGACGGATTATACGTGACAGCGGTGATAAGAAAGCCGGGGTGACACAATGAGTTTGATGAATACAGCCATAGTTGCGTTGAAGGCGCTGCGCCGTAATCCTTCGCGGGCGTTGCTTACCACGCTCGGCATCGTCATCGGTATTGCCGCAGTGATTACCATGACTGAGATCACCGGCGGTTCGTCGACGTCAATACGTCAGTCGATCGAAAAAATGGGAGCGTCCTCCGCAATCGTTCTGCCCGGCGGGCGCCGGATCGGCGGTGTCAGCCTCGGCTCCGGATCAACCATGTCGCTCACCCCCGACGATGCCGAGGCGATCGGTAGAGAATGTCCGTCGGTTACTGCGGTTTCTCCGATTGTTCGCGGCAGCAGCCTGCAGATTATTTTCGGCAATAAGAACTGGGTGCCGGCGCAGATGTATGGCGTCGGCAGCGATTACTTCGGTATCCGCAACTGGCAGCTCAAGGAAGGACGTTTCTTCACCGACTCCGAAGTCAAACGCAATGCGACGGTGTGCCTGGTCGGAGAGACGGTCGTCAAGGAGGTCTTCGATGGCTTATCGCCGGTTGACTGTGAATTGAGAATTAAAAATGTCTCCTTCCGGGTGATCGGCGTGCTCAAGACCAAGGGGGCGAACCTGATGGGAATGGACGAGGACGACGTGGTGCTCGCGCCCTGGTCAACGATCAGAATGCGTATTACCGGTCGGAAAACCGGTGACGCCAGTTACACCACCAGCACTGTCTCCTCAACTCCGGGCGAACTCTATCCGGTAACCGGAGTGGCGTTCTATCCTGAACAGGACAGCTCGCTGGAAACCGATACGCTGCTGATTCCGAAGTTCACCCAGGTCGATCAGATCACCTTCGCGGCCGCCACTCCGGAGAAGGTCAGCGACGCGGTCGCCGAGGTCACCGCACTTTTGCGCGAACGTCACCGGTTGCGCGATGATCAGGATGACGACTTCCGGATTCACAACTCTGCCGATTTCCTCAAGATGCTCGATTCCACCTCGACGCTGATGACCAATCTGCTGCTCGGCGTCGCTCTGATTTCGCTGGTGGTGGGCGGCGTCGGCATCATGAACATCATGCTCGTTTCGGTAACCGAACGTACCAGGGAAATCGGATTGCGAATGGCGGTCGGCGCGCGTTCCCGCGACATCCTCAAACAGTTTCTGATCGAGGCGATTGTACTGTGTCTCTCCGGCGGGGTGATCGGTATCGTCATCGGGCACGGTTGCGGGCTTTTCTTCAAGTACTACATGAAGTGGCCGGTGCAGAGCAATCCGGTGGCGGTGTTGACGGCGGTCGGGGTTTCTGCCGCCGTCGGAATCCTCTTCGGTTTCTATCCCGCCTGGAAGGCTTCCAAACTCGACCCGATCGAGGCGCTGCGCTACGAATGACGGCGGAATTTGCCGTCAGCCCTTCAACGGGGTTTCCGGGGTCCCGGTGGTGACGCCGGGAAGAATAGCTCTCCGGAAGCGCTTTGCGGGGCTGATTTCGGTTTGGAGAGCTCAGGTTGGAATGCCGGGGTGCGAATGACGGCGGGCCGACTTGAGCAGGCGGGCGTATTCGGTTTCGAGAATGGCCACCATGCGTTTCCAGTCGAATTGCCGCAGTACCATCTCCCGGCCGGCCTGACCGCAGCTGTAGCGCAGTTCCGGATCCCCGAGCAGTCGTTCGGTCGCTTCCGAGACATCGTCGGCGTTCCGGGGTTCGACGGTGAAGCCGGTTTTGCCGTCGATAACTACCTCCGGGGCGCCGTCGAGGTAGAATGTCACCACCGGAATCCCGACCGCCAGCGCCTGCACCACCGCCCGGGGAAGCCCCTCGTGCAGCGACAGATGCCAGAGCAGATCCGCTTCAGCGAGATAGGATGGCACCTCCGCCGGATCAACCAGCCCGGCGAAATGAAAACGGTCGCGGATCCCTCTGCGCACGAGTTCCTGTTGAAATTCCTCGAACATCGGTCCGTCGCCGATGATCAGGAAGTGGAGTTCGGGATGTTTTTTCAGCAGTGGCTCGGCCGCCGGAATCACAAACTCATACCCCTTTTGCGGGGAGAGCCGCGCGAGGGTTGCCGTCACTATCGCTCCGGGAGGAATTTTAAGCCGTTTTCGCAACTCCGGATCCCGCTTCGCGGCGGCGAATGCCGCCGTATCCATGCCGCTGTAGACCACCTGGTACTTCGCCGCTGGAGCAATTCCCGCGGCCACGCATTGATCGACCATCGCCTGGGCCACCGCGAAGATCCGGTCACAGCAACGGGCCGCGATGCGTTCCAGAAAGATGTAGAGGCGGTTTTTCCACGCCGCCTGATAGGGGTGGAACGCTTGACCGTGAACCGTGTGAACCACCACCGGAACCCCCGCGGCACGGGCGGCCAGTCGGCCGATGATACCCGCCTTGGAACTGTGGGTATGCACTACGTCGAATTTTTCCTGCCGGAAAAACTTCCATAACTTGAAAAAGGCGATCGTATCTTCGATCGGAGAGAGTTCTCTCACCAGTTCCTTCACCGTCACCACCCGCACCCAGGGCAGTTCCGTACGTCGGAGCAGTTCTCCTTCGCGACCGGGGGAGGGGCCGGTGACCAGTACCGCTTCATGGTTGTTCTCCGTATGACCGCGCAGGGAGAGCAGGGTATTCTCCTGGGCGCCGCCGACGATCATTCTGGTGATCACATGGCAGATTTTCATATTGCGTCCTCGCTGAAGACTTCGGCCTGGAAGGTGAAGAATCGCGCTCCGGGATCACGCCAGGCATTGCCCGGCAAACCCGCTTTACGCGCGAGGTAACTCAGCGTGGTTTCCCGATCCCAGCCCTGTTCCGGTGCGACCTGGGGCAGAAATACCGCTCCCCGGTTGTGCAGACGCATGATGATACCGTCACGGCCGACAACGAACTCCTCCGGAGAGGAGATTTCGTTCAACGGGGTGAGGACGGAAATCTCCAGCGTGATTTCCGGAAGTTCGTCAGCTGCCAGCGGCGGAAACCGGGGATCTTCAAAAGCGGCGTTGAGGGCGTTGCGCCGCAGGCTTTGGCCGAGCAATTCAAATGCTTCGATCGAACCGATGCAACCGCGCAGTTCGCCGCCGAGATGAAGCGTAACGAAACAGCTGCCGTTTTCACGCAACCGCGGAATTTCCGGAACTGCCGGCGTCTCCCCGCCGAAACGCGAGGCGATGACGCTGCGGACGAAATCCAGCAACTCCCGGCGTTCGGTGGCGGTGAACTGGTTTGTCACTTTTCCGCCCGGGCTTTATCGTTGTCCTGATAGTTGCAGATACGGCACTGCCGGCAGTCCAGACCGGCCGGAGGCACATAGAGACGGCCGGCCCGGATCGCCGCCCGGCGCATCAGATAGTTCTTGGCCGCGAGAATCGAGCCGACAATGATAAACGCTCCCGGCGCCGCCGAAGGCAGCAGAAAATCGGTCTCCCAGGCGGTGATGATCTTGACCTCGAAAAAGGATCCGGAGGTCAGAAATTCCCGGATCATTCCCAGCATCGTCAGCGTCAGCGTAAACCCGAGCCCCATGCCGATGCCGTCGAGCGCCGAACGCAGCGGGTTGTTTTTGGAAGCGAAGGCCTCCGCCCGGCCGAGTACGATGCAATTCACCACGATCAGCGGGATGAAGATTCCCAACGCCGCACACAGCGCCGGTGGTGCGAAGGCCTGCATCAGCATATCCACCACCGTGACGAAGGTCGCGATCACCACAATATAGACCGGAATCCGGATCTTCTTGGGCACGATCGAACGGATCAGACTGATCACCACGTTGCTGCCCAGCAGCACGCAGGTGGTCGCCAGCCCCATGCCGAGGCCGTTGACCGCGCTGGTGGTCAGCGCCAGCGTGGGACAGGTACCGAGCAGCAGCACCAGCACCGGATTTTCCTTCCAGATGCCGCGGACGAAGTCGCTGAAATAGGATGATTTCATTTTTCACCTCCCCGGTTGCCGCCGAGTTTGCCGAGGATTTCGGCGCGGTTCATGTTGAAGGTACAACTGATTTCATTGGCGAGCTGAACTACCGCCTTGCTGGTGATCGTTGCCCCGGTACGTGCATCAAAATTGCCCCCGTCGCTTTTGACGCGCCACCTGCCCGGGGATTTGGCGATCTTGCCGGTGAATTGATCAAGCAGCGGATTGGGAGCAACCCCATCAGGGGCGGGATCAAAGAGGTTGAATATGGTCCTGCGGAATTTCCTGACGCAGACTTCGGAACCGAGGCCGGGGGTTTCATTCTGCGAGGTGATAAGCAGTTTGAGCATCGTTCCATCCGGAGCAAGCCCGGCCAGCGCCTCAATCGGACCGGCATAACCGCTGGGATTAGCGGCGGAACCGGCAACCCCGACAAGTTTTCCGTCGAGGGTAGCGCCGGAGAACGTCACTTCCCACCCCGCCGGACTTTTCACGGTG
>CAKUKT010000062.1 GCA_934663655.1 uncultured Victivallaceae bacterium | reverse complement strand
CAGCAGCACCCAGGCGGCGATGCTTCGGGACAGATCGCCGCGGTCGACGCGGGAATTTGCGGCACTCGGAATCGATTGGGGATCTTTCATACCATCTGGCGGCGTCCCGACAGGAACTCCTGTCGCCGGACGCCGAAGTACATTCAGTTCAGCCGTTGAAAACAATCACCGCAGCGGAGATTGAACTTCGGTGCGGCGCCCGCGGTCCGGCGTAATCCGGTTGTTCCCCGCGGATCGCCGCGCCGGAGCAGCCGTTCCTCCGGTTGTTTCTCCTGTTCTGAAACCGGGGTTGATAACATTCACTATTGTCAATTAAATATAACCCGGGGTGGTGATGATTGCAAGATCGCCGGGGAGGTGATATATTATCTTACAGCTATATTGTTTTTGCATCGTTTCAAATATGGAGATTTCTGCAATCATGGAAAATCTTTCCGACAGCGAACTGCTTCCGGATATGAATGATATCGTAGCTCAGCGCATTGCCAAAATGCGCGAGTTGGAAAGTGCCGGGATTCCCCCCTACGGCGGAGCCGCGTTCCCGGGGGTCGAACTGATCGCCGACGTCCGCGCCGCCTACGTGCCTCCGGCCGATGACGCGGCCGATCCCCATGCCGGTCCGGAAGTGACGGTCGCCGGACGGCTTGTCGCCAAGCGCGGCATGGGCAAATCGATTTTTTCGGATCTGCGCGACAGTTCCGGCAAATTGCAGCTCTTCACCGGGCGTAACGAGATGAGCGAGGAGGAGTTTGCGCTTTTCAAGAAGATCGACATCGGTGATATCATCGGCGTCAAAGGGGTGCTTTTCACCACCAGAATGGGAGAGTTGACGCTGCGGGTCAAGAGCTTCCGGCTGCTTTCCAAGTCGTTGCGACCGCTGCCGGAGAAGTTCCACGGCCTCACCGATATCGAACAGCGTTACCGGCAGCGCTATCTGGATATGATCGCCAATCCGGAGGTGATTCAGACCTTCAAGACCCGGATCGCGATCCTCGCGGAAATCCGCAATTTCCTCAACTCCCGCGGTTTTCTCGAAGTGGAAACGCCGATGCTCCAATCGCTGGCCGGTGGAGCGTCCGCCAACCCCTTCAAGACCTTTTTTGAAGCGCTCAACCAGCCGATGTATCTGCGCATCGCTCCTGAACTCTATCTGAAACGGCTGCTGGTCGGCGGACTTGAGCGCGTCTATGAACTCAACCGCAACTTCCGCAATGAAGGCATGGATCGCCGTCACAATCCCGAGTTCACGATGCTTGAGATCTACCAGGCTTACGGTGACTGCCGCACGATGATGGAATTGATCGAGAGCATGATCACCACCGTCGCGCAAAAGGTGGTCGGCACGCTCAAAATCGATCACGGCAACGGCAAGATTATTGATTTGACTCCGCCGTGGCGGCGGGCGACCTATCACGAACTGGTTCGGGAGAAAGGCGGCGACGACTGGTTCGACATCACCCCCGCCGAACGGGTGGCCCGCGGTCAGAAGCTCGGTCTTGAAGTCAACTCCTCGATGGCCGATCTCGATGTCACCAATGAACTTTACGAGAAGCTGGTCGAGCCGACGCTGATCCAGCCCACCTTTGTGATGCGGCTGCCGGCGGAGCTGCTGCCGCTGGCCAAGAGCTGTCCGGACGCTCCCGAACTGGTCGATGTCTTCGAGCTCGGCATCAACGGCGTGGAGGTCGCTCCCGCGTATACCGAACTTAATGATCCGATTATTCAACGTCGTCGTTTCCTGGAGCAGTTCGAAAAGAACCGCGAGGAGGGCGATCAGCTTTCCGACAAGGTGGACGAGGATTTCCTTACCGCGCTCGAATACGGCATGCCGCCCGCCGGCGGCATGGGGGTCGGCATCGACCGGCTGGTGATGATTCTCACCGGGGCGGAGGCGATCCGGGATGTGATTTTGTTCCCGCAGATGCGCAACCGCTGAAGCGGGGCGGCTGTCCCGGGGCGGTTGAACGGGTTTCCCGTCCGGGATCAGCGTTCGGAAAGCGCTTCCGGCGGTAAAGTGGAAGTTGTAACCTCGCTGTCGGTGTTCCGGCGGCGGGGCGGATGAATAACTCAGCGGATGTGGTGCATTATGGAGACTGTGAAAATTCCCCGGAATGATATTGAAATCGGCAACGGCAGACTGGTGTTGATCGCCGGCCCCTGCATGGCCGAGAGCCGTGAACTCTGTCTCGAAACCGCCGCCTATCTCCGGGATCTGTGCGGCGAGCTGGATATCGGTTATGTTTTCAAGGCTTCGTTTGATAAGGCGAACCGTTCCAGCGGCGAATCCCGCCGTGGTCCCGGACTGGTGCGCGGACTGGAATTTCTGGCCGCGGTGCGCGAGGAGATCGGGGTGCCGGTCATTACCGACATTCACGAATCCGGCGAAGCCGCCGTGGTCGCCCAGGTGGTCGATATGTTGCAGATCCCCGCTTTTCTGTGCCGTCAGACCGATCTGCTCGTCGCCGCCGGTAAAACCGGTAAGCCGGTCAACATCAAAAAAGGTCAGTTCATGGCTCCGGAGGATATGCGCGGCGCGGTGGAAAAAGTTCGTATGACCGGCAACCGTCAGGTGCTGCTGACCGAACGCGGATCGAGTTTCGGTTACCACAATCTGGTGGTGGATATGCGTTCACTGGTGGAGATGCGCGCGCTCGGCGTGCCGGTAGTCTTTGACGCCACCCATTCGGTGCAGCTGCCCGGCGGTCTCGGCAACGCCTCCGGCGGGCGGCGGGAATTTGTGTTTCCGTTGGCGCGGGCGGCGGCGGCGGTCGGCATCGACGCGCTTTTCACCGAGGTTCATCCTCATCCCGATCAGGCGTTGTCGGATGGTCCTAATTCGCTTGACTTCGCCGCGATTCGCGAACTGCTCATCAAGGTGAAAAAGATTTATGACATTGGATGAACGTATTCGCGCGGTCAGGGCGATCGTGCTTGATGTGGATGGGGTGCTCACCGACGGCAGACTCGGATATCTGCCGGTCGTAGCTTCATCCCCGGAACTGGTCGTCAACGGGCCGGTCAAATTTTTCCACGCGCGCGACGGCCACTGGATCAAGCTGGCGATTCGCGCCGGCTTGCTGGCGGGAATTATTTCCGGGCGCGACGACGTCGCCACCCGCCGCCGCGCCGATGAACTGGGTTTGTCGTTCTGCGTGACCGGGGCCCGGAAGAAGGTGCCGGAACTCGAACGGCTGACCCGGGAACTCGGCATTACCCCCGCCGAATGTCTGTATATCGGCGATGATATCGTCGATCTACCGGTTATGAAGCGAGTCGGGGTCGCCGTGGCAGTTGCCGACGCCGTTCCCGAACTGGACGAGGTCGCCGACTGGAGAACCCGGTTGCCGGGAGGACACGGTGCGGTGTATGAGGTAATTCATCAGGTGCTGGCCGTTCAGGGTCGGCTTGAGGCGCTGTTGGAAACTTATCGAGCATGAAATTCTTTACCCGACTTTTTACCGCCGCCGCGATCCTTGTTGTCGCCGCCGTCACCGCCGCTGAACTCGATGATCTGCGGGGGCTGAGCCTTGAGAACGCCAAAATCCCGGTTTACCGTACCGGTTCCGAAAAGGAGGAAACGTCCAAACCGCTGCAGATGATGGTATTTCTCCGGGCCGCCGGCCGGGACGGTCAGCTGCTCCGGGGACAGGACGTGGTGCTCGAATTGATCCGTCGTGACGCCGATCCCGATTCCATCCGGGATAACTGGCGCAACGCTCCGCCCTATCTGCTCGGCGCCGGACTTGCCGATATCGCCGATTTCTGGACTCTCGACCGCCTGGCTTACAGCGAGGGGGTGCTGTTCTCGCCGGAGTGTTCGGTTGATCCGCTGAACCGCAATGCGCGCGGGGTTCGCGAAGTTTATTTCCGTTCGCCGCAACTCGATCTCGACGGCGTGGGATTTCTGGCGGAATTTGACCGTCGGCGAATCCAGGTTAATTCCGATGTGAGGATAGTGATCCGGACCGAGGAGAATGATCCGCGGCGTTTTCTCGTGGAGGGAAAAATTCCGCCAGCCCATTCCCCGGTAACCGCGTCCGCCGACTCGCTGCTGATCGATATGGCCAACAATCAGATCATGCTGGTGGGCAGTGTCAGGATATCCGAGGAGCATGGCACGCTCGAATGTGACCGGTTTTCGATTTTTCTCGGTGAAACCGACGCCGCTGTGCCCCGGGCGGAGGGAAATTTCGTGTACAGCGGCGTGACCGGAGTGCTCGCCGATGGAGATGTGCGGATTACCCGCGACGGTCCGGAGAGCGACATGATCACCGCTGAACATATGGAATATACTTTGGCCGATGGCGTGGTGAACTTCTCCGGAGAGGAAAAGGCGCCGGAAATCATCCGTCCCAACGGCGACCGGCTCTCCGGCCGGAGCATATTGATAATCCGCCCGGAACAACGAATTGTAATTCCGGAGGAGTGTCGAATCGATATCAGCGGCGACGATGGCGGCCGCCGTATCGTCACCGCCGACCGCGGTGAATTTTCCGTAGTAGAAAATCGCGGTGAACTGCGCGGCAACGTCAAGATCAACGATGAGACGATGCTGCTGGAATGCGGTCGACTCAACGTAAAGCTTCTCGGGGAGGCGGGGAATAGCGCTGCTGCTGACTCCGATCCTTTTACGCTGATCGGAGCCGACAGTTCCAAAGTTGCGCAGGGGGTGCGGGAACTGGAAACTGCCTGCTGCTTCGACGGGGTAAAGCTCACCGGCAAAGTGAATGGAGAAACCCTCCGCGCCGACTATGCGGAATTGCGTTATCCGGAACGGGTGATTGATCTCACCGGCGGGGTGGAGGCCGAGGACGCCGTCATGCGGCTCAACTGTGATAAAATGCGGATAACCTTCCAGGAGAAGAGTTCCGGCAGCCGGGAAATTGACCGCATTGCCGCATCGGGTAATCTGAAGATCGTCGGCAACAACGTGCCTTCTGAAGATGCCCGGATGCGTCTCCGGGGGGAGACCACTCTGACCGCGCAGGCAGGAGAATTTGATTTTCCCGGCAACTATCTGGAGTTTTCCGGGGATGTCAAGGTTTTCGACCGTCAAAGTTCGCTTGCCGGAGACCGTCTGGAGATCTTTCTTGCCGATCGCACCGATGGCGGAGAATCCGGCGGCGTCGCTTTCGCGGGCAATGCCGCCCGCGGAAAGCTTCCGGTCAAGGCGGTCATGACCGGTAATGTGGTGATGCTCGATCCCGGAGCCGAACTTGAAACCGGGCGGCTGACGATGTTCTTTTCGCCGCTGCCGCCCGGCATGGTGCCGGAACCGGGGATGATTCAGTCCGGCGGGGTGCGACTCACCGCGATTGAATGTGACGGAGGTATGATTGCCGAAACCCGTCCTCCGGCCGGAGGGGTGCCTCCGGAGGATGATTCCGAACCGCAGGCAGGTTTCGGTGGAGGTGAACTCTTCTCCACCTCCTCGGCGAAGCGGACGCTTAATGCCGAGCGCGGGCGGATTGATCTGCTTGAGAATCTTTCTGAATTTCACGGCGACGTCAAAGTCTCCGATGAACAGGGTAAACTTGAGTGCGACTCGCTCTACCTCTATGCTGTTCCGGATCATTCGGAAGTTCAGGAGGTGGCTGCCGCCCCCGATCCGGATGCCGATCCGTTTGAGCTGGAGTCATTCAGCGAAGCGACGGCGCCGTCGAAGATCGCGCTCGGCAACAACATGCAGCTGGAGCGTGTCGTATGCAGCGATCGGGTGAAGCTCACCCGCAACAATCCCGACGGCAAACTTCAGCAGGCTGGTGGCGAACTCGGCGAATATCTGGTCGCCAAACAGATCATGACCATTACCGGTACTCCGGAGTCGCGCGCGTGGTTGCGTGAGGATGAGTTCCGCCGCGAATGCGAAAAACTGATCTATCATCTCGATCAGGAACGCTTCGAGGTGATCGACCGTAAGCCTTCCCCGGCCGGGAATATCGCCAGCCCGGCCGGAGCGGCCGGTTCTGCCGGAATGACGAAATAAACGGGGATTTGACACCGGTGAAAACGGCAGTGAAGAGGTGATTGTTGTGGAAAATTTTTTTGCCGCCCGCAGGACAGTGGCGGCAAAAGAGTGACTTATCAGGCGGGTTTTTTCCGCCGATCAACCCGGTGCGGCTTGAAAAAGGCGTACCGGGTTTTATATTTATCATGTTCATCAAGTTGGAATCTGTACTCTTGAAAGAGAGTGTGCGCGTATACAGCAACAATCATTCATGATCCACAGGAGGCTGGATAAAATGGACGGTAAGATCAAAGTTGGAGTATGGGGGCTCGGCCGGGCCGGTCACGCCATGCACGTCGAAGAGCTGAAAATGTATCCGGATATGTTCGAGGCCGTTGCCGGTTGTGATATCGCCCCCGAACGCCGGGAAGCGGCAAAGGAGAAGTTCCCCGGCCTCCGGCTTTACGCCGAAGGCAAGGATATGCTCGCCGATCCCGAACTGGAGATGATCACCATCGCCACCCGTTCGCCCCAGCATGTCGAGCACGCGATTGCCGCACTGGAAACCGGACATTACGTGGTCGTCGACAAGCCGATCGCCTGTTCCTACGAGGATGGACTGAAACTTTACGAGGCTTCAAAGCGTTATCCCGGCAAACTTTTCATACGCCACAACCGCCGCTTTGAAACCGCGTTCAGCCACGTTCAGGAGATCATCGCCAGCGGCAAGCTCGGGGAGATCTTCGAAGTTAAGCTCGCCCGGCACAGCTTCGTCTGGCGCAAGGACTGGCAGACGATCCGCGAACTCGGCGGCGGCCAGCTGCTCAACTGGGGACCGCATCTGATCGATCATGCGTTGCGTTTTCTTGAGTCGCCGGTCAAGGAGGTGTGGAGTGACCTCAAGCTCATCAATGCCCGGGGTGACGCCGAAGATCATGTGAAAATTATTCTCAAGGGCGAAAACAGCCGGGTGGTCGAGATCGAAATTTCCGGCGGCATCGCCAAGGTGGAACCCATCTATATTGTCTACGGTACCCGTGGTTCACTGTTGAGTTACGACGAGAAACGCATCAAGCTCAGATATCTGCGCCGTGATATCACCACTCCGCAGCTCGAAGCTGATCCCGGTCTGCCCGATCTTCACGGCGATTACGGTGTTCCCGTACCCGCCGGTGGCTGGATTGAGGATGATATCGCGGTTGCTCCCGAGAGCTGCTACAACATCTATTCGATGTGGCCGCTGATCTACCGGGCAATCCGCGAAGGCGGCGAATACCCGGTCACCATGGAGCAGGCGCTTGAAGTGGTGCGGATCACCTCGTTGATTCAGAAAACCGCGATCGACAAGGTCGGAAAATAAGGAACCTCGATTATGAAAGCACCGGACTCACAAATTGCGGTGACGCTTTACAATCTGCGTGATTATTGTAAAACCGAGAGCGATCTCGACCGAACTCTCGACCGGGTGTGTGAAATCGGTTATCAGGCGGTTCAGGTTTCGGGAGTTGCGCTTGAGGCCGAAGTGATCTCAAATCAGCTGAAAAAGCACCAGCTTTACTGCTGCGCCACCCACGAAAATCTGGCCACCATCAGCGGTTCCGTGGAGGCGCTGGCCGACCGGATGAACACCCTGGAATGTGAATTTACCGCGCTCGGGTCACCCGGACAGAGCTATTTCACCGGGGATCCGGCCAAGCTGGCTGAACTTACGGAAATTTTCAACCGGCAGGGGCGGTTGCTGGCGGAACGGGGTATCCGGCTGGGATATCACAATCACCACTGGGAGTTCGTGCGGGTTGCCGGCACCCGGCAGACGATGTTGGAGAAGTTCTACGCCGACACCGATCCGGCCTGCGTTTGCGCTGAACTTGATGTCCACTGGGTGACCCGCGGCGGCGGCAATCCGGAGAGCTGGATCCGGCGGGTCGCCGGCCGGATGCCGGTGGTTCACTTCAAGGACTTCGCCTTCTACAACGGCGCTCCGGTTTATTGCGAAGTGGGGGAGGGCAACCTCGACTGGCCGGGAATCATCAAGGCGTGCCGGGAGACTGGAGTCCGGTGGTATTCGATCGAACAGGATTCGGAATTTCCGGGTCGCAACATCTTCGATTCGATCAAGATCTCCTATGACAACCTGAGAGCGATGGGAGTCAAGTGAATAACCGGTTCCGGTTCGATGAAAATGGGGGAGACGTTCGGTTGCGGACGTCTCCTTTTTTTTCGCATTCCGAGGGGAAAAACGGCCGGAAATCTTGCCGGATCCGCTTGTAATGGGTTCCGTTAAGGTGTATATTACACCGTAACATCTTATAATTTTAACGGGGTTAACCCGGAAACGAGGTCTCCTGCCATGCGTTACATCGATGAATTCATGTCTGCTTTCAAATTCGAGGGACTTACCTTCGACGATATCTCACTGGTCACCCAGTACGCGGATTTTCTGCCGGCCGACACCGATATCTCCAGTCGTTTTTCCCGCAACATAAAGCTCAACATCCCCTTTGTGAGCGCCGCCATGGACACGGTCACCGAGAGTGAAATGGCGATTGCGATGGCCCGGCTCGGCGGCATCGGCGTAATTCACAAGAATCTCTCCGTCGAACGTCAGGCTGAGGAGGTTCGCAAGGTAAAATACTATCTCAACGGAGTGATTCGCAATCCGGTTACCTTCCGTCCCGATCAGACCGTGGCGGAGATGATGGAGGAGAAGCGTCGCCGCAAATATTCGTTCTCCGGTTTCCCGATCGTCGACGAGAACGGCACGCTGGTCGGTATCATCACCAGTCGTGACATTAAATTTCTCACCGACTATAACACGCCGATCAGTTCGGTGATGACCCGTGAACCGGTTACCGCCGGCGATGATATTTCGATGCCGGAAGCCTACCGGATCATGCTGGAACGCAAAGTCGGCAAGCTGCCGATGGTAAATTCCGCCGGCAAACTCACCGGTCTTTACAGTTTCCTCGACGTGCGGACGCTGATCGAACGCGACGAACCCGACTACAACCGGGATTCCAAACATCAGCTCCGGGTTGCCGCCGCGGTCGGCCCCTACGATGAGGCGCGTATTGAGGCGCTGATCAATGCCGGGGTCGACGCCCTGGTGATCGATACTGCGCACGCTCATTCCAAAGGGGTGATCGAAACCGTGGCGTTGATCAAAAAGCAGTACGGCGACCGGGTCGATGTCGTCGCCGGAAATATCGCCACCTCCGAGGCGGCGAAAGCGCTTGCCGAGGTCGGTGCCGACGGCATCAAGGTCGGTATCGGACCGGGATCGATCTGCACCACCCGGGTGGTCGCCGGGGTCGGGGTTCCGCAGGTTTCGGCCGTGTACGCCGCCTCCCGGGTGGTCGGTACGGAGATTCCGATTATCGCCGACGGCGGTATCAAACAGTCCGGAGACGTCGCCAAGGCGATTGCGGTCGGCGCCAGCTGCGTGATGATGGGTTCGGTGCTGGCCGGAACGAGTGAGAGCAACGGCGAGGTGGTTCTGCATCAGGGACGCAGTTATGTCGCCTATCGCGGCATGGGAAGTCTGGAGGCGATGAAGGCCAACGCCGGCAGCCGCGAACGCTACGGGCAGGAGGATGTGGATGATGACACCATGCTGGTTCCTCAGGGAATCGAGGCGATGGTTCCTTATCGTGGTACTGTGCGGGCGGTGATTCACCAGTTCGCCGGCGGGCTTCGTTACAGCCTTGGCTATTGTGGTTCGCGCAATCTGCAGGAATTTCAGGAGAAGGCGCGGATGGTGCGGGTTACTTCCGCGGGATTGCGCGAAGCGCATCCGCACGACGTGGTGATAACCAAAGATGCTCCGAACTATACTCCGAGCTGCAACTGAAGTGAAGCGGAGGAGGGGACTCGTTATGCGGAGAAAAGAGCTGCTGATGATTTTCGCGGTGCTGATGCTGCCGTTGTTTCTGGTGGCGGCGGAGGCTCCGGGGATCGCTGTGGTGAATCTGGAACGGGTGTTCAATGAGTTCTACAAGAGCCGAATTGCCGAGGATGCGATCAAGGAACAGGCGGAGGTCTATCGTTCCTATATGCTGCGGCAGAACGACGAATTGCGCAAACTTACCGAAGAGGCGAGAACTGCCCGGTCGGATGCGCTCAATCTCGCGTTGAGCGAGGAGGAGCAGAAGCAGGCCGGGGAGAAGGCCGACCAGCTGGAGACGGCCGTTCGCGAGAAGCGGGCTGAAATTGAATTGTATGCGCGTGGCCGTTCCGATGATATGCGGCGGCTGGAGAGTAAAAAGCGCGCCGAAATCATGGAGGAAATTCTGGTTGAAGTCCGTCGCCGGGCTGCTGCCGAGGGTTTCAGTTACGTTTTCGACAGTTCCGGGCAGACGATGAACATGCAGCCGTCGGTGCTGGTGTTTCCGGACAGCGCCGACATCACCGACGGGGTGATAACCGAATTAAACCGGAGTGCGATTGCGCCCCGGGAACAGGATAAGGTCGCAACACCCGCAAACAGCAGTGGAGAATAAAATTCATGAAACAGCTTTCTCTGACCGCCCGGGAGATCGCCGGGATCGTCAAAGGTGAAATCAAAGGATCAGCGGACCGGGTGATTACCGGAGTTTCCGGAATCCGCGACGCTGCCGCCGGTGA
>CAKUKT010000061.1 GCA_934663655.1 uncultured Victivallaceae bacterium | reverse complement strand
TCACTGCCGCAGGGTTCCGGAGACGGATAGTCACCCGGAGAGACGACCTCGGAGAGGTTTTTCCCCGTGGTGTAGCTCCAGTCCCGGAAAAAAGAGGAGGTGAAGAGCGCCACCACCGGGCCGGTGATCCGACAGTGCAGATCATGGATATACCGGCTGGGCGGCAGAGTCGCCGGTCGGGTATTCTCCACTGAGATGTTGATGCCGCCGCTGTAGGCGATCCGGCCGTCGACAATCAGCAGCTTACGGTGATTGCGCAATTGAAAACGCCAGGGCGCCAGCAGGTTCAATTTGGAAAACTCCTGAATTTCGAAGCCGCATTTCCGGGAAAACAGACACTGACGGAAAAATCGCGAAAAGTAGGATTTGAAACTGCCCAGACTGTCGAAGAGAATTTTCACATCCACCCCTTCGGCGGCCTTCTCCTCCAAGGCCCGCAATATCAGCATTCCGACCTCGTCGCTCATCAGAATGAACGACTGCAGCCGTATCGTCGACCGGGCGGAACGGATATCTTCGAGCATCCGGGGGTAGACGGAACTGCCGTCGCGAAGCAGTTCCAGCCGGTTGCCGCCCACCGGCAGCGACGTGGGAAAGATCCGGTCCAGCGTGCGGTTGTGGAGCAGGCAGGCAACCTCCGAACTCGGACAGAAGTCGCGAAGCATCCCCCGGACACGTTCCGGCCAGTCCAGTTCGCTTCCGTCGTCACAGCCGCTCCAGTCGGAACCACGCAACCGCCGGATGCGCCGATCCACCCGATCCACCCGGGTGATCCCGAAAAAGAGGTACAGCACAATCCCGCCGGCCGGAATCAGCGCCACCACCAGCAGCCAGAAAGTCGCCTCCGCCGGTTCGGAACGTTTGACCCAGCAGACGTAGATCAGCAGGGCCAGATGAAGCAGAACCAGCAGCCAGGGAAAACCGATGAAAACAAAATTCATGTCGCCAAAATTCCGATCCAGTCATTCCGCGGGTTTTCAACTGCGGAACCGGGGCTCAATATAGCTTTCCGACGCGATTTTTTCAATCGGCACATCTTTATCCTCCGCTTGTCCGCGTTTCGCACCCACAATAGACGCCGCCGCGACGACCGTCGAAACCGGGCGACCGCCGCAACACCAAAAAACCGGAAATTCCATTGAATTTTTGCCAAAATCACCATAAATACCCGTTAAAAACGGTTTTTATTTAAAAAATATTATGGAATGCCCTTGGCAAATTCTTTGTCATACTTCATAATAATATACGAAAAACAATCATAGCCAACGGCTGTGCAAGATGAATTTTCGGAGACTGAAAATGGCGACCAAAAAATCCTGGCGAGTAGGCGAACATGAATTTGAATACCTCCGACAACTGCTGGAAAGCGGTTTTCCCGGCGGCAGCGAAGTGAGCTTCATTGCGAAGCTGGAAGAACGTTTTGCGGAGGTTTTCGCGTCCAAATATGCAATCAGCTTCACCAACGGCACCGCGACACTTCACGCCGCGCTGGCGGCGTCCGGCATTGGTCCCGGCGACGAGGTAATTGTGCCGCCGCTCACGATGTCCAGCACCAGCTACGCGGTCGTTTACACCGGCGCAACTTTGGTATACGCGGATGTCGATCCGGAAACCTTCGTTATTTCCGCCGATTCAATCCGCGCGCGGGTCACCGAACGCCCCCCCGGACGATCATTCCGGAATCTCGGCATGAACTGCCGTCGGCTTTCGACGCCATCAGCACGACAGCAGCGACGATGCCGATGCCGGCGCCTTCCCGGGACCGGGAGGCCGCCGGGGCCGCCGCCCCCCTGCTGCAAAAATTTCCTGGCAAAACGCGATTCAATTTGACTCTTCCGGAATTATCTATACAGTATATGAAACGCTCGAATAAAAGCCGGCAACAACCAAACGGGAGTGGTGCGATGTCAGGGAAAAGATTTCTTGCTGCGGCGGCAACTTTGGCAGGAGCTCTGTTGCTGACGGCGGCCGAAACGGAGAACAAATCGTATAACTATCAGCAGAAAAACGAGATATCGTATCTCGAACCCGGATCTTCCGACGATGCGTACCGACAGGAACGGTGCCGTCTCGACCTCTATTATCCGAAGGGAAAATCCGGATTCGCGACGGTGATCTGGTTTCACGGCGGCGGCCTGACCAGCGGGAATAAGAGCATTCCGGAAATGCTCAAGCAACATGGCGCAGCGGTGGTTGGCGTGAACTACCGGCTCGCCCCGCAGGCAAACACGCCGAAAGACGCACCGAACCGGAACGTCCAGGTGGACGATTGCATCGAAGACGCCGCGGCAGCCGTCGGCTGGGTATTCCGCAATATCGCCGAATATGGCGGGGATCCGAAAAAAATCTACCTGACCGGACACTCCGCAGGTGGATATCTCGCACTGATGGTCGGAATGGCACCGAAGTATCTGGCACCGTATGGGATGAAACCCTCCGATCTCGCAGGGCTGATTCCGTTCAGCGGCCACACGATCACCCACTTCGCGGAACGCGCAGCACACGGAATCGGATTGACTCAGCCGGTTGTCGACGAACTGGCCCCGCTTTATCATGTCACGACCTCCGCTCTGCCGCCGATTCTGCTCATCACCGGCGACCGCGAAATGGAGATGGCCGGCCGATACGAGGAAAACGCCTATCTCATGCGGATGCTCAAACTGAACGGACACACCGTCACGCTGTACGAACTTCAGGGCTACGGTCACGACATGGTCTACCCGGGCATGCCAATCCTCGTGAGGTTCCTGCAAAAACAGAAAGCGATGGAGTAACCGGAGCTTGCAATGACGGAAATCCCGGGTATACGATGCGGCTGTCCCGAAAACCCTGCGACAAGAGATCTGCCGTTTTACGCTTGAGAACGGCCGGTTGACGCTGTCCGCCGACGGAGAAGAGTTGTTCCGGAACCTGCCGATGGCTCCGGTAGACGCCCCGGCAACCCGCCTGCACGGCAACAATGCCGTAATCACCGGTATGAATGAACGCAGCATCATTCTGGGTTCGCTCTCCGGTTCCGGCCGCAGCATCTCCCGCTGGCGCCGGGTCACGCTGTCCGGACAAACCCGGGTGAATGATTTCATGCTCCAACTCCATTATCCGCCGATCCCGGATCCGAAATTCAACCTCGACTGGGGGGAGCCGTGGCCGGTACCTTCGCCCTGCCCTCCGGGAGAATAACCTCCGGAAATCGCCGATTTTCCTCATCCTGAAACAAGTGTCCCGCCGTTCCCAGCGTCGGGGATCCTTTCCGCTGCGTTCGTTCCCGGACGCGATTGAAACTCTGCTGAAAAAACAATCCGGCTGCCCGCACTGCGGCCACTTCCCATTTCTATTTTCTCCTCCATTCCCTCGCTTCTCCGACAGATGGTCAACCGGCAGCTCCGGCTTCCTCCCCGGACATCTTTTTTTCTTCTTTTAGACCACGTCATTCCGGATTTTCCTGTCAAACAGCGAAATATTGTCATTATCTTTGGGGAAAAAAACCGCAAACGATTGACGATAAGGATTGAAAAATAACAATTCCCGTGATATTTTATATAAATTGATCCGGGTATTGAACATCTTCCTGATAAATAAGTTACTAAAGGAGATTCGTAATTGTCGCAACTGCGGCATCCCCATTCCCCGGAGGGGACTTCCAGCCGACGCCACGGTCAGGGTCGGCCGGTGTGCAACGCAATGGATCAATCCGATTGCGCTGCCACCGAAGCGGAAAATCATTTCTGAAAAAGTAAATGTTTCAACCTATCGAGGAACCATCAAAATGAATTTTTACTTCAAATCATCGTTTCCGCTCATCTTGTCGGGTATCGCCCTGGTCTGCGCCCCCGTTGACTCCCGTGCCGCCGAGCAGCAGCCTCAGCAGCTTCCGACCGTCCGCGTCGAAGAGGTCACGCTGATCGAACGAAGCGAACCCAAATCCTACGTCGGCACCATCGTTGCCGATGCCACCGTCGATATCGTGGCTCGTATTTCCGGCACCCTGGAAAAAGCGAACTTCAAAGAGGGCAGCATGGTCAAAGCCGGCGATCCGCTCTTTGAAATCGAAGACACCATCTACGCGGCCAACGTTCATTCCGCGAAATCGGTGCTCGAACAGATGGAGGCCGAATACACCTATGCGAAAAAAGAGCACGACCGCTATTTTGAACTGATCAAGACACAGGCGACCGCCCAGACCACCTACGACAGCGCCTTGAGGACATTGAAAACCTACGAAGCGAAGGTGGAGGAAGCTAAGGCCGCGCTGACGCTGGCGGAAAATGATCTTTCCTACACAAAAATCTCCTCCCCGCTCAACGGACGGATCGGTCTGCAGATTTTCAGTGAAGGCAATTACATCACTCCGGAAACCGGAACTCTCGCTCGAATCGTATGTTACGACCCGGTAAAGATTCAATTTTCGATGAGTGAGTCGGATTTCTTCCGTCATTTCGGAGTCGGCGGCGATAGCCGGGGCAAGTCCGAACTGGAAATCATCCGCGCCGACGGTCGGACGTTCGAACACCCGACCGAACTCGACTTCATCGACAACCAGGTAGATGCGAGCACCGGCACGCTGATGCTCCGATTCAAGGCCGCCAACCCGGAGATGGAACTGATTCCCGGCGGTTACGTCACGGTGAAATTCTCCGAAAAATATGAAAAACCCCTCCCCGCCGTCAATGTAGCCGCGCTGATGACGGACGGCACCAGCCATTTTGTCTACGTCCTCGACCAGGAAAACCGCGTCGAAAAACGCCAGGTGGTCACCGGCGACCAGATCTACGATCACCAGATCGTCACCTCAGGACTGAACGCCGGCGACCGGGTCATCATCGGCGGACTTCACAAAGTAGCTCCCGGCAGCACGGTCAACCCGGTGGGATTGGCCGTCTCGGAGAAGTAACGGAGGGAGGCTTCCATGTTTTCAGCATTTTTCATCCGCCGACCGAAATTCGCAGTTGTAATTTCGCTCTTTTTCATCATCGCCGGTCTGGTCTGCCTGTTCAAACTGCCGATCGCGGAATACCCGGAAATTTCCCCGCCGACCATCGTGGTCATCGCCTCCTACCCCGGCGCCAGCGCCCAGGTGATCGCCGATACGGTCGCCGCGCCGCTGGAATCCGAGGTGAACGGTATCGAGGATATGGTATATTATTCCTCGACTTCGGACAACTCCGGGAACTACACGCTGACGCTGACCTTTGAGTCGGACGCCGATGACGATATGGCCTATGTGAACGTGAACAACGCCGTCAAACGGGCTGAACATTCGTTGCCTACCGAAGTGGTCAACAACGGCGTCACCGCCTACAAACGCTCCAGCGACATTCTCGGGATGATCGCGATCACCAGCACCAACCCGGAACATTCGCCGCTCTATATCAGCAACTACGCGAATATTCACATGCGTGACGCCATTTCGCGCATCAAAGGCGTCGGTCAGGCGATTGTCTTCACCGACATGACCTACAGCATGCGCCTCTGGCTGAATCCCAACAAAATGCGGGCGCTCGGCGTCACCACCAGCGACATATCGGCCGCTGTTTCCAGCCAGAACGTGCAGGCGGCCACCGGTTCGGTGGGTACCGAATCGGCGAGCGACTTCATGCAGTTCAAAGTCGATACCCAAGGGCGGCTTCAGGACCCCGCCGAATTTGAAAACATCATCATCAAAAGCGGCGATGACGGCCGGATCGTCCGATTGAGCGACGTGGCCACCGTGGAACTGGGTTCCGAAAACTATACCGGAAACGCCTACTTCGACGGCAAACCCGCAGTGCCGCTGGCGATCTTCAAACTCAGCGACGCCAACGCGCTTGAAGTGCTGACCGAAGTGGAGAAAACACTTCATGAACTCGAGAAGAATTTTCCCGAAGGCATGGAGTGGACCATGGGTTACGACTCAACCAACTTCGTCCGGGTGACGATGCATGAAATCGTCATGACGTTGATCCTCACCTTCATTCTGGTAGTCGCAATCACCTGGCTCTTCCTTCAGGACTGGCGGGCGACGATCGTGCCGGCGGTGACAATTCCGGTATCGCTGATCGGTACCTTCATTTTCCTTTACGCCTTCGGGATCAGTATCAACACCCTCTCGATGTTCGCGCTGATTCTCGTGATCGGTTCGGTGGTTGATGACGCGATATGCGTGACCGAAAGCTGTGTGCGAATCATTCAGGAGGAACACCTCTCCCCGTTCGATGCCGCGATGAAATCAATGCAGCAGCTGACCGGAGCGCTGATCGCCACCACGCTGGTGGTCGTGGCCGTGTATTCGCCGATCGCCTTTTACGGCGGCATGGTCGGCAAGATCTACATGCAGTTTGCAATCACCATGTGTATCGCGCTTATCATCTCCACGGTCAACGCGCTGACGCTCTCGCCGGCCCTCTGCGCGATTGTGCTGCGCCCGCAAAGCGAACCCCGCGGTCTTTACCGCTGGTTCAATATCGGTTTGAACTGGACCCGCAACGGCTATCTGGGTTTCGCCAAACTGCTGGTGCGCCGGAGCATTCTCACCATTGTGCTGTTCGGTCTGATCCTCTCGGGCAATTACTTCGTTTACAAACGGCTTCCTGGAGCGTTTCTGCCGGATGAAGACAAAGGAGCGCTCTTCTGCGAAGTGATTCTTCCGCCGGGAGCCTCGCAGCAGCGCACCAGCGAAGCATTGAACGAAGTCTCCGAAATCGCCCGGGAAATGCCCGGCGTTGAACATGTGATCTCCGTGCCAGGCCGCAGCATGACCGCCGGTCAGGGTGAGAACCTCGGCATGGTGATCGTCACACTGATCGACTGGAGCGAACGTAAAACTCCGGAAATGCAGCTTAAAACGATCCAGAAACAGATTTCCGATCGTTGCAAGGTACTGCCGGACGCTCAGGTTACCGTGTTCATTCCGCCGGCGATTCCCGGACTGGGAGCGACGGGTGGGGTTTCATTCGCGTTCCAGGCGACCGGTGATCAGACCTCGCAGGAATTGTCCCAGGCAGCCCAGAATCTGCTCGGGAAAATCATGCAGAGCGGGAAAGCGCAATATGCGTTCACCTCTTTTGACGCCAACACGCCGATGCTCCACCTCGACATCGACCGGGACAAGGCGGAAGCGATGAAAGTGTCGATCAGTTCAATTTTCTCGACGCTGCAAAGTCAGCTCGGCTCGATATACATCAACGACTTCAACAAGTACGGCAAGACCTACAAGGTCAAGATGCAGTCCTCACGGGATTTCCGGCGCAACCTAAACATCATCAGCCAGCTCTACGTTGAGAGCGAAACCGGGGCGCAGGTGCCGCTCGATGCACTCGCAACGGTTCGCTGGAGCCTCGGCCCCCGCCAGACGGAGCGTTTCAACATGTTCCCGTCGGCCAACATCAACACTCAGGGGGTGCAGTTCTTCAGTTCGGGAGAGATGATGAAACTGGTGCAGGATATCGTCGATAATGATTTCTCGAGCGACTACCAGATCAGCTGGACCGACATGAGTTATCAGGAGAGCCGCAACGAAGGCATGATTCTCTTTCTGATGCTGCTGGCGCTGACTTTCGCCTACCTGTTTCTGGTTGCGCAGTACGAAAGCTGGACGATGCCGATCTCGGTTATCCTTTCGGCCGGGACCGCGACGCTGGGAGGACTGCTGGCGCTGCTCATCCTCAAAATGAACCTCGATATCTACTGCCAGCTCGGACTGCTGATGCTGATCGGACTTACCGCGAAGAGCGCGATTCTGATGGCGGAGTATTCCAAACAGGAACGTGACGCCGGTAAGTCGATTACCGAAGCGGCGCTCAACGGCATGCGTCTCCGGTTCCGTTCGGTGATGATGACCGCGCTCTCCTTTGTGATCGGCGTGTTCCCGATGGTCTTCGCCAGCGGCGCCGGCGCTGGCAGCCGTCGGGCGATCGGCATCACCACTTTCTGGGGAATGCTGGTGGCCTCCATCATCGGTATGATGTTCATTCCCTGCCTCTACGCCGCGTTCCAGCGGATGGCGGAAGCGACGACGAAGCTGTTTTCCCACAAGCATCAGGCGTGATTGCCGCCATCCCGACGTATATTAAAACTCCCCGTCCGCAGCCGGACGGGGAGTTTTTTTTGCCTCATGCGGTTTCGGCTCGTCTCAGGAGCGGTAACGCATCCACACCGCCATGTTGGTGGCGCCGCGGTTCTGCCAGAGCGCGTAGGGAACTGCGAGAAAAGTGGTTTCGTAGATAGTAGGAGTGTCGGAGGTATAGAGTTCATCGCCGTCGAACACCTCGGCCAGTGCTTTGCCCCGCACCGCCACGGTACCTTCTGGGAGTCCGGGCGCCGGTACGAGTTCGACGCCTGCCGTCGGCAGCAGCACCAGTTCCCGGACCGGATAGTTCTGGTCGATTTCCTCGAGCGCGTAGACGATGGGACCGCGCCGGATCACCACCCGGCCGGCGTCGATCGTCACATGGGGATTGGCGCGGATGAATTCGACCGGCATATCGAGTTCGAGGGTGATGACCTCGCCGGCGCGCCACTCCCGATCGATTCTGGTGCCGCAGGTCTCACCGTTGACTTTCACCTCGTGGCGGCGGCACCATCCCGGAATGCGCACTTCAACGAAAAATTTGCCCGCGGTTCCGATCTCGATCTCGATCCGTCCGTCGTAGGGGTAATTGCCGCGCACTTCCACGGCAACGGTACGGCCGTCGAGTTCGAGTTCGGCATGGTTGGCGGCGGGGATGTTCACCGAAAAGCCGTCGGCGGCCACCGAATAGAGGTAACTGCCGAGCTGCGGCAGGAACCGGGCGAAGTTGGTGGGGCAGCACGAACAGTCAAACCACGGCTGCCGCGTCTTTGAGCCCATATTGAAAATGGCCAGATCGTCGTCCACCTCAAGATAGTTGGTGTAGAAGAAACGGTCTCCGGCCAGATCGATCCCGGAGAGGATCCCGTTGTACAACGCCGTTTCCAGTACATCGAGATATTTCCACTCCCCGGTGTAGTTGAACATCCGGTTGGAGAACATCGCCAGACCGATTGCCGCGCAGCTTTCGGCGTACATGCTCGACCCGTTGGGCAGATCGTAGTCGACCGTGAACGCCTCCCCGTGGAAGGTGGAACCGATACCGCCGGTCACATACATCCGCCGCGACCGGATACTTTCAAACAGACGTTTGCAGGCTTCGAGCAGAGACGCATCGCCGCATTCGGCGCCGACATCGGCCATCCCGGAATAAAGATAGACTGCCCGGACCGCGTGACCGGTGGCATCGGGTTGTTCACGCACCGGCAGGTGCGCCTGCAGATTCGCGATGGAGAAGGTGTATTTGTCTCCTTCGGCGACGAAGAAATTCGGAGAAGTTCCCCGGTCGTTGATGAAATACTCCGCCAGACGAAGATAACGTTCATTGCCGGTGACCCGGTACAGCTTCACCAGCGCGAGTTCGATCTCCTCGTGCCCGGGCCAGCCGCGCCGCTTGCCCGGTTCGGCGCCGAACACCGAATCAATGTAGTCGGCGTAGCGGCATACGCAGTCGAGCAACCGACGCTTGCCGAGCGCCTCATAACCGGCGACCCCGGCTTCGATCAGATGGCCGGCACAGTAAAGTTCATGGGCGTGCCCGAGGTGCTTCCAGCGTTCCTCAGGCCTCACCACCGTGAAATGAACATTGAGATATCCGTCCGGCTGCTGAGCCGATACTATGAGATCGACCCATTCGTCGTAGAGCTTTTCAAGCTCCGGATCGGGGCGGAGCGCGAGGGCGCAGGCGATGCCTTCGAGCACCTTGGCGACGTCGGAATCCCAGAATACATGCGGCTGATGTTCCATTCCCGGCTTCCAGTTCAGCCGGAAGGCGTCGATACGCCCGGTCTCGATGGTTTTGGCGATGGTGGCGGGAATCGTACCGTCAAGACAGCTCTGAATACGCGGGGCGAATACCGGATCATCCGGTTTCACCCGATTGAAACAAGCACTGCGGAATTTTGTCATCTCTTGATTTCCTTTGCTGACCGATTGGGTTCGTTGTTTGTAATATAGTGCAGAACAGGGGATGTCGCAAGAGGACTACATATTACAAAAAGAGGACAAATCCGAATATGAGGTTTTTATTTCCCAGGTTCCGTAAATATTCGGAACCCGCCGATGGTGATGAAAGCCGCCGGCGGAGCAGACCGGTATCGAGTTCTCTCCCCCGGCCATTCTCCGCAACCGCGAGGTTCAGTTGTCCCGGCGTGATCCCGACCGGCTCGTTTGCGACTGTCGAATTGAGAAACCGCCCCTGACGCTACAGCCGGAAAATCGGCGACATCATCGCCACCGGGGTGGGTTTCCAACTAAAAAGCCCCGGTTATCCTCAGCCAGGTGACCGCGAAATTCGGCTGCCGCCTCATCAATGGCAACGGACGGAACCTTGATCCCGAATTGCCCTGGTCGGCCCGGAAATCATACCGGCACGCGATTTTCTAACAATTTTTTTTGAAGACGGGGTTGACTTTTGCGACCGGGTGTGACATAATATACTTGTGCAATCGATTGCGCAATTGACTGTAAAATTCTTGCAGGAATGTTTCAAGGAGGTCGAAGAGATGAAGCGCACTTTCGCAGTCGTCGAGGAAAACCATTCGTCCACCCACCAAAGCAG
>CAKUKT010000060.1 GCA_934663655.1 uncultured Victivallaceae bacterium | reverse complement strand
GGTCGAAGGATACCTGCGCAAGCGCCATTTCGAGGAGGGTTCTTCGGTAAAAAAAGGCGAGCTGCTGCTGGAGTTGGAACCGGAAATCTACGAAGCACAGGTAAAATCCGCCGAAGCAGACCTTGATCGCGCAACCGCAAAACGCGTAAACGCTCAAGCGGACTTCGACCGTCAGAAAAAACTCCGCAACCAGGACGCCACCAGCGAACGCACCTACGAGAACGCGGAAGCTGCCAATCTGGCCGCGGAAGCGGAGATCAAATCCGCGCAGGCCGCCCTCGATCTTGCCCGCCAAAACCTCTCCTACACCCGGATCACCGCCCCCTTCGACGGCTGGATCGGACTTTGCAACTTCAGTGAAGGTAACCTGGTCAACCTTTCCAGCGGTACGCTGGCGAAACTGGTCAAAATCGACCCGATGCGGGTGGAGTTCGTAATTCCTGAAAAAGAACTGCTGACCTTCATGGACGCGAAAAACCGAAAACTTACCGCCGACGACATCGAAGTCACTTTCATCATGCCCGACGGCCGGGAATTTTCCGAAAAAGGGAAAATTTCCTTCTGGGATAATCAGATCAACTCCAGTACCGGTACCTTCAAAATGCAGGCGCTCTTTCCCAATCCCGGCAAGATGTTGTTGCCGGGAATGTTCGGGCGTATCCGGCTGGCGATGAAAAAGAGTTCCGATTCGCTGCTGATCCCGGAACAGGCAATTCAATCGGATCAGTCGGGGGAATATGTCTACGTGCTCGGCAAAGACGGCATTGTCGTCAGACGCGACATCAAAACCGGTTTCATCGATCAGGGACGCGTGGAGGTGCTCAGCGGCCTTGAGGCCGGTGAACAGGTGATCGAATCGGGGGCGCAAAAGGTGCGTCCCGGCGCCCGGGCGGTGGCGAAACACACTGCGGACCCCCCGGCCACGGCGAAGGAAACCACTCCGGCGGTGACCTCCGCGCCAGCCCCTGCCGCGGGAGATCAGAAATGATCAGCAGATTTTTTATTGAACGACCGCGGTTTGCCTTTGTGATCTCGATCGTGATCACGCTGGCCGGACTGGTGGCGATCTTCACGCTGCCGGTCACCCAGTATCCTGACATCACGCCCGGACAGGTGCAGATTGTCGCCAATTATCCCGGTGCGGACGCCGCCACCGTGCTGGAGAGCGTGATCCAGCCGATTGAAGCGCAGGTGAACGGGGTCAAAAACGGCCTCTACATCTCCAGTACCGCCACCGACACCGGCAGTGCGAATATCACCGTAACCTTCGATATCGGCACCGACGGAGACTCCAACACCGTGAACACCCAGAACCGGGTGAACTGGGCGAGCGCCCAGCTGCCGGAGGAGGTGCGACGCAACAGCGTCGTGGTCAAGGAGAAATCCCCGAGCATGCTGATGGTCGTGGCGCTCTATTCCCCGGAAGGGAAATATGATTCGCTCTACCTGAACAACTACGCTTCGATCAACATCAAGGATGAACTGGCCCGAATACCGGGCGTCGGCGATGTGGCGCTGCTCAGCGAACTCAAATATTCGATGCGGATCTGGCTCGATCCCGGTCGAATGGCCGCACTTAAGCTGACGGTGGACGAAGTGGCGTCGGCGCTCAAGAGCCAGAACGTCCAGGTGGCTTCCGGCGCACTTGGGGATATGCCGGTTCCCGGAGATCAGGCGTTTCGTTATTCACTGCAGACCCAGGGACGGCTCTCCGAGGCTGAGGAGTTCAAGAACGTCGTGATCCGGGCAACCGACAAGGGCGAACAGATCAAGTTGAAGGATATCGCGGAAATCGAACTCGGTTCCGAAAACTACGCCACCAGCAGTTCCTACAACGGCCGTCCCGCCGCGCTGATCGCGGTCTACCAGCTCAACAGCGCCAACGGCATCGAAATTTCCAAACGATGCATCGAACGCCTCAACGACCTCAAGAGTTTCTTTCCCGACGGCGTCGATTATGCGGTGCCTTTTGACACCACCACCTTTATCACCGCGTCGATCGACGAAGTGCGGACCACGCTTTTCGAGGCGGTGCTGCTGGTGATCCTCATCACCTATCTTTTCCTGCAGGATTGGCGCGCCACGCTGGTGCCGACGGTGGCGATACCGGTTTCGCTGATCGGCACCTTCGCAGTCATGGCGGTGATCGGTTATTCGATCAACCTCATCACGTTGTTCGGTCTGATTCTCGCCATTGGCATCGTTGTCGATGACGCAATCGTCGTGATCGAGAACATCAGCCGCCTCATGGACGAGGGAATGCCCCCCCGGGAAGCCGCGCTGAAATCGATGGAAGAGGTCACCGGGCCGGTGATCGCCACCACCGCAGTGCTGCTGGCGATGTTCATCCCGGTCTGTTTCCTGCCCGGCATCACCGGCGAAATGTACCGTCAGTTCGCCATAACCATCTCGGTCGCGGTCGCGATCTCCAGTATCAACGCGCTGACGCTCAGTCCGGCGCTCAGCGCATTGATACTGCGTCAGGGCGGCGCCGAACGGGCGGGCAAATTCTTTATTTTCCGCTGGTTCAATAAATTTTTCGACTGGTTGACGCGCAAATACGCTCTGCTCGCCCACGGCATCGTCAAGCGCAGTCTGGTGATGCTGGTCTGTTATGCGGTTTTGATCTTCGGATGTGTGAAGCTCTACAACCTACTGCCGACGGGGTTCATTCCCGATGAGGACCAGGGAAAGATTTTCGTGAATGTGCAGCTCCCGGACGCCGCCTCGCTGCCGCGCACCGAAGCGTTGACCAACGCGCTGATTAACAAAATTCTCGCGCTTCCGGGGGTGGATAATGTGCTGGCGATTCCCGGATTCAGCATCCTCAACAGCGCCCAGTCCTCGAACAACGCGCTGATGATCGTCTCGCTGAAGCCGTGGGAAGAACGCAACACCCCGGAACTCAGTCAGAACAGTGTGATCAAAAAACTCAACACCATTTTCGCCGGTGAACCGGGCGCGATCATCGCCGCCTTCGGTCTGCCGACAATTCAGGGGATCGGCAACACCGACGGGATTTCGTTCGTGATCGAGGACACCTCGGGGGTGTTTCCCGAACGGCTCGCCAACGCGGTCAGCGCCTTCTGCGCGGCGGCCCGCAAGGAGCCGGAGATCGCCACCGCGATCTCCCCCTTCAGTGCTTCGACGCCGCAGATTTACCTCGACATCGACCGCGAAAAAGCACTTAAACTCGGGGTTTCGATCGACGCGATCAACAGCGCACTCCAGGGAATCACCGGTTACACCTATGTGAATGATTTCAATAAGTTCGGCAAGGTGTACAAGGTGGAACTTCAGGGCCAGAGCCGTTACCGCCGCGATCTTGCGGATGTCAACGGTATATTCGTGCGCAACGACAAGGGCGAAATGGTGCCGCTCAGCACGCTGGTAACCCCGAAACGGCGCAGCGTACCCCAGTACCTGAACCGTTTCAACCTCTACACCTCCGCCACCGTCAACGTGGTCAACGCTCCCGGGTACAGCTCCGGTCAGGCGATGGCGGCGCTCGAACGGGTCGCCAGGGAAACCCTGCCGCCGGGTATGAAATACGAATGGACCGACATGTCCTACCAGGAACGGGCAGCGGCGAAGCCGGTGAGTTTCGCGGGGGTGAGCGTACCGATGGTGGCGTTGATTTTCGCGCTGGCGCTGCTTTTCATGTATCTGTTTCTGGTGGCGCAGTATGAAAGCTGGATGATACCGGTGGCGGTGCTGCTGTCGGTACCGGTGGCGTTTCTCGGTTCGCTGCTGTTTCTGTGGTTCGGCAAGGTGGACAACAACATCTACACGCAGGTCGGCTTCATCCTGCTCTTCGGGCTCGCCTGCAAAACCGCGATCCTGATCGTCGAATTTGCCAAAACCAGACACGAACAGGGTGAATCGATCACCGACGCCGCAATGCATGCAGCGACGTTGCGTTTCCGGGCGGTGCTGATGACCGCGGTGTCGTTCCTGCTCGGCGTGCTGCCGCTGGTGCTGGCCACCGGCGCCGGCGCTGCCAGCCGGGTCTCCCTCGGCACGGCGGTGTTCGGCGGGATGCTGCTGGCGGTGATCGGTGGTACGCTGCTGATTCCGGCATTCTACGTGGTGGTGCAGCGACTGATCGAATTCACCCGGCCGAAGCGCGACCGCGACTGACCGGGGGGGTGGAGAAGGCGCGCGGTCACGGCTGCTGCGCCGACTCCTCCAGCAGTGTCAGAACGACCCGGGTAACATCCACGTCCTCCGGTCGGATACTGTGAAGCCGGTGTTTCCAGACACCGGAATGAAAGCCGGATGAAAAGCGGCTCGGCGTCACGCCGATGAAACGCCGGAACATGGTGGAGAAATGAGCGTGGTCGTTCCAGCCGGTGAGGCGGGCGACCTCGCTGATCGGATAACCGCCCTCACGCAGCAGTTCACAGGCGCGCCGCAGCCGGGTGATGATGATGAAGCGCTGGGCAGTCATCCCGGCATGCCGCCGAAAAAGTCGCGCCAGGTAGTTCGGACTGATATTGAACGATTCAGCGATCTCCGCCGCGCTCAGCGAAGAACGGCAGCTGTTGGTGACCACGTAACAGACCGCCAGTTCAAAAGTACTCACGCTGGGTGGCGGCGGCAGCCGGAAATCCCGGGTGAGCAGCAACGCCAGGTGTGAGGCCAGTGAAGCGGAATGTCTTGTGAGAATTTCACCGGGCAGCCCCGCCACCTGACAGCGCCGCAACAACGTCAGCAACAACAGGATTATCTCCGTCGTTTCGGATTTTCCGCGCAGTTCGCAGACAGTAGTCAGGTCGTAACTGCACTGAAAAAAGTTGTTGCTCAGCTGAATCATCGCACTGTGGCCGTATACCGCCAGCCGCAGTGGCCAGTGTTTTACCCCCGGTGGAATCACCACCATTTTTTCAAAACCGCGGCTTTTATATCGGCATAAAAACCGCAGTTCCCAGTAGAGATGCGAATGATCACCACCTCCGTCGCCGTCGCCGATGATTTCCGACGGTCCGGGAGGGGACGCGGCGAACTTCTCCAGCAAGGAAATCACTTCCCGGCGAAGTTTGATAATTCCGGCCGAAGCAAAGCCGTCGATGTCCTTGAATCCGGTGGTCATTGTCATTGCAGTCCGATGATCATCTCGTTTATAACGATATACTCAAGATGAGATTATTCAAGGCATGAAAGGAAAACCGTCTTCCTCTCCGGAGCTGCCGGGAGACGCCCTTCCCCTCCCCCCCCCAAAAAATGCGGCTGCCGGAATGAATCCGCAGCCGCAAATGGGGAGCGGCAAATCCAGCAGGAGATTTGCCTCGTCCCCGGAATCTGATTTCGCTCCCGAACCGAAGGAGGGGAAATCCTCCTCCGGAATGTGGTGCGGGAGAATCGGTGTTCAGTACTTCCAGCCGATGTAAGAGAGGTCGGCGGAACCGAAAACGCCGCCGCTGCCGTCGCCCCAGCTGATGCCGGCGGTCTCGGTCGGAGTGGTTTTGGCACTCAAGATCGGTTTTGCTTCGCCCTGACGATAAAGTTTCCAAACTTTGTTCTCACCGTCGATTTCCATCCGGAAGGCGTGGAAGTTGGTGGTGCCGAGATCCATCGGGGCGACCAGATCCTTGCCTTCGCTCAGGTAGTGGATGCCGTCCACAGCAAAGGTGGCGTAACCGAAGCAGCGTCCGCCGCCATTCTGATCAACGGCGCCGGAAACCATGAACTGCGGGGTTTTCAAATCAGCTTCGCCGAGCCGGAACTCAAAGCCGATCTCCAGCTTCTTCACCCCGTCGGGCACCAGCGTCGAACGGTAATTGCTCCACTGGGAAGACGGTGCCACGTTTGCGTCACCGTACGAATAGATCCGCAACACCGGATGGGGGCGCTCCGGAATATCCACCACCTCCACCCAGGTCGGCCCGCCCGCCGACTTCGGCTGATAATAATAGGAAACCGCAATCTTCAACTCCTCCGGCAGCTGACGATCGATCGGCGAGTAGAAGACATTGTATTTTTCGGCACGCGGATCACCGGACGCAAGTTTGAAATCGCCCTTTTCCACCTTGAAGCTGGCCATCACGATCCGGGCAAACGGACTGGGGCCGCGCGAAGAACCGAAATTGCTCTCATCGTAAACCACCGAGAGCACTCCCGGCGCGCTTTCAAATACCGAAGCATAGCTGCTGGTGGAGTTGTTGTAGATCTGATACCGTTGATATTCCCGTCCGGTGCCGGTGAAGTCGAGGAAAAGGAAAAGTCCGGGACGACCGGTCACAACCGCGAGGGTACCGTCGGAAAGAAGGCAAGCATGCGGCGAAGCGCCGAAATCAACCGAGGGCTCGGGAGCACTCCAGCTCTTGCCGCCGTCGGTCGAACGGCACTGCTGCGAAGGCATATTACCCGCCACCCGGTAGATCGTAAGGAGCGTGCCGTCGGCGAGTTCAACGAGGGTCGATTCGCACGGCCCTTCCGGATAACGCGCCTCCTTGTCGTCGACAATGGTGGTGAGGAAATGCCAGCTCTTGCCGTCATCGGTGGATTCGATCAGGTCGAGGTGGTAATTCTTGTCCCCTTCCCGCGTACCGTAGGAGGTGGCCAGCAGCCGGTTGTCCCGGGTGCGGATCACATCGCGGTGCAGCAGAAACTGGGTTGAATAGGGAAGTTCGATTTCGCAATTGGAGGAGGAAATTGTCCCGCTCTGATCATCGAAGGTCCTGACTTCAATAGTGTGTCGGGCAGAGGGCTTGATATCCCAGCAGCTGATCTGCATCTTCTGCCCGGAGGAATTTTCGAAGCTGTTGATGCCGCCGAGTATGCCGGGGGCCTTTTTCCAGGTTTTGCCGTTGTCGGTGGAAATGTCGGTGCATCCCCGTTCCGTCACGGTATGAATGCCGGTGGAATGGTTGAGCTGGATCGAACCATCGGAAAAACGTTTGGCAAAACAAAAATTCAGATGATCCGGAGAGGTTTCAACCACGTTGAGTTCGAGCGGGGTGATCTTACCGCCGTTGAGCGGGGTCGCATCGACAGCGGCGGCAGAAAAAGCCAACGCGCTTCCAGCTCCGAGAAGTGATGCGATACAGTTTAATTTCATGCTGTTTTTCCCTACTTGTTGTTTATAAAAGGAATGATGAATTATTTGCGAAGGTAGACGGTGGTGATGTAGGGCTGGCTGTCATTGTAGACGTGAATGAAATTGCGGCTCGATTCCAGCGCATAGTCCTCCGGAGCTGACTGGGCCAGCGCGACCATTTCACCGATGGTTACCGACTGCACGTGTCCATCGATGAAGCTGAGATTGGCGCGGTCGCCATGCCGGAAACTCATGGAACCTCCACCGGACATCGCCAGAATGTAACCTTGCAGATTCTTGTAGGTATCAAGGTAAGCCTGCATGAAACTGTCGGCAGTGTACATGGTTGCCGAGGCGTTCTTGACCCGCTTCGCGGCCAGACAGCGATACTTGGGATTGTTGCCGGGCGCATTGGCCGCCAGCAGCCGGCCATGATAGATGTTGTCTTTAAATTCGGTGTTGGTACCGGCTCCCCCCTGAAACAGACAGTATATCCCGTAGGTAAAATACTGACGCACCCGGTCATCGGCGCTGGCCCAGGTCTGGCCCGGTCGCAACGGGCAGCAGTACACTTTGGAACCGAGACTACCGTATCCGAGATCGCAGAGCCAGTCCGCGGCCACGTAGATATTCTTGTTGTCCTTGGGGCTCAGGGCTTCATTGCGCAGGATGTACATTCCGGCATTGTCGGCGGCGTAAAGTTGCATCTGCTGAACATACTGTTTCTGGTTGGAAATGCAGTTCGCATTTTTGGCCGCATCGCGCGCTTTGGAGAGCGCGGGCATCAGCATCGCGGCGAGAATCGCGATGATCGCGATCACCACCAGCAGTTCGATCAGCGTGAACTCATGACGATAAATCGGGAAACCATGTTTTCTCATTTCACATCTCCTTGATATTGATACTACCCGGCGACAAGGGGCAATTGGATACCATCCCTGCGTCCTTCTGGAAAAATCAACGGATAAACCTCCAGAGGACAAATATGACAATCAAGTCTGGCCATGGCGGCATCCTCATCCCGCTCCAGTATCAGTTCAAGCAGCGCCATGTGGCCGAACTTGGGATAAGGAGTGCCGGTCGGCAATTCATTTGGCGGTATGGTCAAAACTCCGGAATTTCCCCAGTCCGGACACAACAATCCCTTGATCCGGAAGAAACTGATTTCAGTCATCGTCCTGGTCAGGAGCTGGGAATGCGACCAACTGGTCAATGCCCGGTGAAACCGGTCATCATTATTGAGGTATACCGGATCCTCATTGATCACATCCGCAGCATCGGCAAGCGGAATCAATGATTTAAGTTCCTCATCGGAAGCATACCGGCAGGCGAGCTGAATCGCCCGCTGTTCGATGGAGATCCGTTCCTGAATGACCTCCCAGTAGTCATGCAGTCCCAGCAGGGCTACCTGGGAACCGCTGCGGGCCCGGGAGATGATGATCCCCTCAAACTCCAGACGTTTGAGGGCAATGCTGACCGGCTGGTAACTCATGCCGAGCTGAGCTGCAAGTTTGCGCTGCGAAAGCACCATGCCCGGAGTAATTTCCCGGCGATACAACATCTGCATGATCGCTCTCAGCGCGATTGTCGCCAGTTCATTTTCCTTGCGTTTGTCGTCAACCATTATAACTCCGACCTCTTTAGTCAGTTTTTCAGTATCTGCAATCTGATTCCGACATTGCGGCCTCCCCTTTCCGTTTGCCTCTGACGGGCTTTGCCGTAACCGCCATCGCCTCGATCGGCGGTTCGACATTCCGAGTTCGGTGTCGCCGAAGTTCCGATAGCGGGCGATTCCAGACGGCAGGCGGAACACGCAACTGACATGTCAGGAAATATCGTCAAAAAAAAATGCGCTCGCCACCGCAACCATCCGCGCCGCCGGAAAATAAACTCTTTCCTGCGCTGCCGCTTCCGCCGGGAATTTCCTCCCGACCTTCCCATACACTCCAACGTCCGCCATGGTCACCTTTTCAACATCACTTCAAATACCCCGCCGGGGCCACCGGCAGCCGGTCCGAAACTTTTCCTTTCCGGTTCAGCCATTCGCATCAAATGGCCGTAGCGCAGTTCCGCTTCGCGCTTCCCCGTCCGGGGCGTCTCACCCAACCCCGCCGGGGCCACCGGCAGCCGGTCCGAAGTCGCAACTTCGGGTTCGCCTCGCCGCCGAGTTTCAATGTGTGCGCGACGAAAGCCAGATTTTCTGCCCTCCGTTACCCGGAGAAGAGTAAAGCTTCACACCAAACTGACATGTCAGTTATTATTGTGTCTCATAATTCCACTTTTGTCAAGAGTTTTTTTGAAAAAAAATCGTTTTTTTTCACTTTGAGGTGTTGTAAATGCAAAATCTCTCCGGCGGCCGGATAGATGATTTCATCCGGGAACGCGCGACGTGTAATTTCCTGCTGTCACTTGACATTGGAGATCTTCAGCGGGGGGGTGTTTTCATTCCTCAACGGCGTATGATTTGTAATCTCCCGCTTTTCATATTATTTTATATTGAAATCTTCAGAGAGGTGTTTGTAATCTCCCGCTTTTCATTTTATTTTATATTGAAATCTTCAGAGAGGTGGTGGTTTTTCATTTCCCGAGAAAGCGCGAATTGTAATTTCCGGCAATCCCTTTACATTGGAAATTTCCAAAGAGGTGGTGTAGATGCATAGAAAGCAGTTTTTTTCCATTCTGGCGTTATCCTCACTCAGCTTCGGAATCAAAGCCGGTGAAATAAGAGTTCTTACCATTGGCAACAGTTTTTCCGACAGTGTATTCCGTTACCTCCCGCAGGTGGCGGAATCGGCTGGCGACAAAATCATCATGGATCGCGCGAGTATCGGCGGATGTCCGCTCAACAAACATTGGGAACTGGTTGAGGAATCTGAAAAAGATCCGACATTCAAACCCTACAGCAAGAAGTTTTCTCTGAAAGACAAACTGCTGTCAGACAAGTGGGATTTCGTGACCATCCAGCAGGCCAGCCATCTCTCCTGGCAACCGGAGAGCTACCATCCCTATGCAAAGCTTCTGCAGGATTATGTCAAGCGCCATGCTCCGGGGGCTGAAATCGTGATGCAGCAGACGTGGGCCTACCGTTTCGACGACCCGCGCTTACAGACGTGGAAGATTGATCAGCGGACCATGTTTGAACGGCTCGTCAAAGCCTACGACCAAGCTGCGGCCGAGCTCGGGATACGCCTGATCCCGACTGGAGAGGCAGTACAGCGAGCGAGAGAAACCCAACCGGTTAAATATGTTCCTTATTCACCGGAGGCGGTGAAAAATCTTAAATACCCCGATCCGCTTCCCTCGGAAGCAGGTTCGTTCGTAATCGGGATGAGCTGGTTCCAGACCAGGGACGAAAAGAGCGGAGAATCCCGCTGGCTCCTTCGCAACGACCCCTCCCATCTGAACCGCCGCGGCGAATATCTGCAGGCTTGCCTCTGGTACTCGTTTCTTTTCAACAAACCGACTTCGGAAATCAAGTTCGTTCCAGAGGAAATCACCCCGGAAGATGCGGCGTTTCTGCGCGATGTTGCGCAGCAGACGCTCGACGCACACCGAACCGGCAAATGAAGTAATTTACGCGGGAGCCGGTGTGCCCCCATGGCCGGAACCATCCCGCAATATACCCTGACGGAGTGAA
>CAKUKT010000059.1 GCA_934663655.1 uncultured Victivallaceae bacterium | reverse complement strand
ACGCCGCGCACCGGGGTTATGTATTCAAGGGCGAATCCGAACTTGAGATCAGACATTTTCACCACCATCATTCAGGTTGGCGACCGCAGCAAAAATCAGCCGGTCGGCGGCGCCGCGTTCAAGTTTCCCCGGTTCCGAAAGGGTTTCATAACCGCCGCGCTCGAAGGATTCCGTCAACGGGATATAACACGACGCCTCCGGAGAGAGCCCCGACACCAGCGTGTGACGGAACGGCGAACGGGCGCGGATCGTCGTCGCCACGGCGTGGAAACACTCCCCGGGAAGATTGGTCACCGCCAGTTCCCGGTCGAATTTCAGCGCCACCAGCCCGATGCGGCACGTTTTTCCGGCATTGCCGGCGCAATCGACCACCCGCTGCGCGAAATATCGCTGCACCGCCGGATCGGTGAAACGGAAACCGTCTCCGATTTTGAGTTCGGGAGAGATTTCCCGGAGCGTCCGCTCCGCATCCGCAAGTTCCGCTTCTCCGGGAACCAGCCGTGCGACGTCGATCTCGCTGCGGCTGACCGTAAACGACGAAATCGTCAGCGGTTCGAGACGTTCGAGCAGGCGTCCGGCAATACGACCGCAGCAGCGCCCGATCTCCAGTGCCCGGCTGTATTTCGAACCGAGAAATCCCACTCCACCGGTTTCCGGAACCGCACAGACGTTCACATGGTTGATGTCGCCGGCGGCACTGATCAGCGGCAGCACCATCACATCGCCGCCGAGCTGATGGCGGATCTCCGCCACCATCCGTCCCGGCCAGTCAGCAGAAACCAGATAACCGCCGATGGTGTCGCCGTGGTTGGCCAGATTCACCACCATTCCCGCCAGGCGTCCCTCCCGGCGGACGGCCAGCACCTGAACCAGCCGGTCCGGATCGCTCTCGGGCCGGATAATATCGGGATTGCCGACGCCGGGGTTGGTGGCGACGCCGCCGGACTTCATCCAGAACCGACGGACAAACGCATGTGGATTGTCTTCGACTGCAGCATACGCAAGTTCAGCCGGAGCGAGATCGGCGAAAGCGCGTTCGATCGCGTCCGCCGCCAGCGAACTCACCCGTTCGACCTCCTCCGGCAGATCGCCGGCGGGGCCGTGGAAACGGGTTCCGGTGTGGGTATGGGTGGCTGAAAAGATCAGCTTGTCGGCGAAATCCATACCCGCTGCCCGCAATGCCCGTTTCGTGCCGGCGAAGAGATCTTCCGGGATGAAACTGAGATCAAAGACGACTATGCCGCCGATCTCCGCGCCGGAGCGGAACAACGCCACCCGGACATAAAGATCGTCGAGCACACCGCGATTGGCCCGGATATGGAAGTATCCGGCCAGATCAACCCCGCGCGGCGGCGTGATGACCGCCTCGGCAAATCCCGCCTCCAGCATTTGAGTTACCTCACCCGGCAGACCTTGCCGCCGGAACGAGCCGAGCGGTGAGTTGCTTCACAGAGTTCGAGGTTGTGCACCCCGTCCTCGGCGTTGACCGGACGGCCACTCTGAATCGATCTGGCATGGCGTTCGATCAGCTGCTGGTAGATGTTGGGGAATTTCCGCGGCCGCAGCGACTTCACGCCCTTGCCCTTGTCGAGTTCGAGGCGGATCGGGTAGGGTTCGTCGGACAGCCCGGAGAGCTGGAACATCGAACCGTAACTGCGGAGCACGCCTTCGGTGCCGTAGATTTCAAAACCGAGGTTGGAGAGCGTACCGACGAGGCCGCCGCGCAGTTCGCTGAAAGCGACCTTGACCGATCCCCGCATCCCGTTTTCCATTTCAAACTTGATATAGGCGCCGTCCTCGGCTTTGATCGACATCAGTTTCGGCAGATAGACCGCCGCGACCGACACAATTCTGCTGCCGAAAATATCCTCGGCAACGTAGAAGCAGTGACTGGCCACATCGCCGATCGGACCGCCCATCTCCTCAACCTTCGCGCAACGCCAGGTCGCCGCTTCGGCGGGATCGTAACCGTAGGCAAATTCCATGTGGAAGCAGCTGTCGTTGACCTCGCCGATCCGCCCCTCCCGCACCGCCTTCTGCGCCAGCTGATTGAAGGCGTTGTAGACCATCATGTGGTCGACCGAAAGCGCCAGATGCTTCTTCTTGGCAAGTTTGACCATCGCCTTGGAATCGGCAACCGAAGTGGCGATCGGTTTTTCGACGATCACATGCTTGCCGGCTTCCATCGCCTTGATCGCAATCGCAGCGTGGCTCGCGTTGTTGGTGGCGACGTAGACCGCGTCGATCACGGGATCGGCCAGAATCTTATCCACCGAATCATACCATTTGAGCCCGAGCGCCCGGGCAGCGCTTTTACGGGCGGAATTCACGTCGGTGGCGCCGACGAGTTCCGCGTGTTCGAGTCCGGCAAAGCGGGTGCGGTCGCAGGCAAATCCCTCTTTGGCAATGCGATTTTCGGCGATGCCGCCGAAACCGATGATCGCGTATCTGACTTTATCCATTCTCTCTCGTTGCTCCTCATATCATTGTGTATTATTGCGAAACACGCGAAGCCCCGTCCGCATGGGGCGGTGCTTCGCGTTGTGGTCAGAGCCGGATGAATTACTTCATGTAGGCGTCGGCGACCTTCTTGAAGGCGTCGGCGCAAGCTTTCATCTGCTCTTCGCTGTAGACCGGGTGGGTGAAGAAGCTGATGGTACGGTCGGTCAGCCAGTTCGCGGTCTTGCAGTTGAAGGTCGAGTAATCGATGTTGCGGGCCTTCGGATCGTAGAAGGGATAGTCGGCGACGCCGAAGCCGTTGCGTTCGACGAAAGCGCGTTCCTTGTACATCTCCGGCCACAGCACGCTGTAGACCGGCACGCCCTCGGCTCCGACCGCCTGGATGAACTCCTTGCAGCTGCAGGTGATCTTGTCGGTGTCGATCACAAACGGAGCCCACCAGAAGGCGTTCTCACGCTCCTTGGTATCGACCGGAGCATGGAGAATCAGCGGATGGCCGGCCAGTTCGCGGATCAGCAGTTTACCGTTGCGCTGACGGGTGGGCAGGTTCCAGTTGGCGAAGCGCTCGAGTTCGCACAGACCGATCTGGGACTGGATTTCGGTCATCCGGAAGTTGAAGCCGACGCGCTTGTGGATGTAAAGCAGTTTGCCTTCCATTTCGAGCAGGTTCAACCGCTCCTTGACATCGTAGCCGTGGTCACGGAAGGAACGGCATTCCCAGGCGAGATCGTCGTCGTTGGTCACCACCATACCGCCTTCGCCGCCGGTCGTGAAGTGCTTGCTCTGGCAGAAGCTGAAGCAGCCGACATCGCCGAGCGTACCGGCGGTCTTGCCCTTGTATTTGCCGCCGAAGCACTGAGCGCAGTCCTCAACCACCTTGAGGTTGTGCTTGCGGGCGATTTCGAGAATCGGATCCATGTCGGCGATGATGCCGTAGAGATGGACGACGACAATCGCGCGGGTGCGTTCGGTGATGCACTTCTCGATCTCCTTGGGATCGATGGTGTGGTCGGTCGTGGTGTCGGCGAAAACCGGCAGCGCACCGGCCTGCAGCGCGCAGAAGCTCGACGCGATAAAGCTGTAGGAGGGACAGATCACTTCATCGCCGGGTCCGATGCCGAGGGAGGCGAGCGCGGTATGCAGCGCGCAGGTGCCGTTGGCGACGCTGATTGCGTTCTTGACGCCGATGTATTCAGCCCACTTCTTCTCGAACTCCTTGCCGATCTCGCCGGTCCAGTAGTTGACCTTTCCGCTCTTGAGAATGTCCACCACCTTGTCGTAGCAGGCGGGGTTGAACTGCGGCCATCCGGGGAAAGTTCCGGGATAAGTTTTCGGACCGCCGTTGATGGCAAGGTTCTTGAGTTTGTCTGAGCAGCACGCCATGATGAATTCCTCCAATTTTAGGTTATGGGGTTGCAATCGGTCTGAACCGATAAATAATTTGATTTTTTTCAATCTGTCGCCCGCGCAGCGACTGCATCAGCAGTTCGACCGCGGAGGCGGCGTAGGTTTCGATTTCCTGTTCAAAAAGGATCAGCTTGTCCGACGGGTAGCGTTCGCCGAGCTCCTTGTGGACGATGGTGGCGACATACGGCAGGTAGGTGATCCGGGGCAGTTGCCGGGTGACCAGTTCAGCGAGCAGACCGCTCACCACCACGTCATCGTCGCTGATGAGACCGTCCGGTCGCTCTTCCGGCGCGGTGGCGAGCAGTTCGTCGGCGATCGCCGCCCCGCCGTCGTAGGAGGAACCGATGAAAGCCGGCACGCCGCACTTCCGGCGGGCCAGCTGTTTAGCCGAAACACATAGCTGAGCCAGACGCGTACATCCGCGGTTCCGCAGCGCCGTCGCGGCCTCATCGATAAATTCCCTGACCGCGATCACCACGCCGCTCGGCATTTCGCACTGGTCGTCATCACCGACAAAGCAGTACTTGACGCCGAGACGGTCGAGGCGCCGCAGCGCAGTTTCCGAAAACGGACAGAAGGTGATGATACCGTCGCACCGGCGTTCTGCGGCAGCCTGTTCCAGCCCCGGAAATTCGTCGAGCCCGGAGAGTGCGCCGAGTTCAAACGGCGTGCTCTGGAAGAAGGTTAGACACCGGCAGTTGCGTTCATTGAGCAGCTTCTGGATGAAACCGGCCAGCGTCGCCGAATAGGCGCTCCCCGCCAGATGGCGGATCACCAGCGCCACGGTACGGCCGGCGAGATGACCGCCGGCGGGATTTTTCACGAAGATGCCGACCTTGTCGCGTACTTCGAGTACGCCGAGTTCGCACAACGAGCCGACGGCGGCGGCGATGGTCTGACTGCCGAGCCCGAACTCCGCCCGCAATTGCGCGTATGGCGGCAACCGGTCGCCCACCGTGAGTTTGCGGTCGTGAATGAAAGTCACGATCGCATCGCGGGCGAATTCCACTTTTCGCGGCAGATGGCGGCGATACGGCGTCATTTACAGAACAGCTCCAACAGGATACCGGCCACAAATTATACTGTATACTGTTTACGGTATACGTCACTGTTCACAATATACCCCGCCCACCGCGACTTGTCAATAGTTGCGAAAAGTTTTTTCAAAAAATTTTCTCTATTCTTCCTCTCTGCCGCTGCCGACCACCGGTTTGAATTTGCTTAAAGCAGGTGTTATATTTACCGGTAACGTCAAAATTAATGCTGTAAAATCCAGATTACCGCCATCATGCGAGTTGCCGATTACATCTTCAAAACGCTGGCCGACCGCGGCAGTGATACCGTTTTCCTGCTCACCGGCGGCGGAGCGATGCACCTCAACGATGCGCTGGGCAGCGAAAAACGGCTCCATTACGTCTGCTGCCTGCACGAACAAGCCTGCGCCATTGCCGCCGAGGGCTATGCCCGGGTGCGCAACACCCCCGGCATCGTCAGCGTCACCACCGGACCGGGAGGAACCAATGCCATCACCGGAGTGGCGGGAGCCTACCTGGATTCAATCCCGATGGTGGTGATTTCCGGGCAGGTGAAAACCGAAACCATGCTCGGGAGTTATCCGGAGCTGAAGCTGCGCCAGTACGGAGATCAGGAGCTCGATATTGTGTCGGTGGTCCGGCCGATCACCAAGTACGCGAAAACGGTGGTCGATCCGACGGCGATCCGCAGCGAACTTGAACGTGCGCTTCATTTCGCCACGACCGGCCGTCCCGGTCCGGTCTGGCTGGACATCCCGCTCGATGTCCAGGCGGCGGAAGTTGATCCCGGGGCGCTGCCCGGCTGGACGCCGACGGCCGCCGACCTGCCGCCGCTTCCGGCTCCGGACACCATCGCCGGGATCGCCGAACGGCTGCGCAATGCCGCCCGTCCGGTGATCGTCGCCGGCAACGGGGTTCGTCTTGCGGGCGCGGTGGAGGAGTTCCGTCGGCTGACGGCGAAACTCGGGATTCCGGTGCTAACCTCGATTTCCGGGATCGACCTGCTGCCGTCGGATTCGCCGGTGTTCTTCGGTCGTCCCGGCATTCTTGGAGAACGTCCGGCCAACTATATTCTGCAGAACTCCGATCTGGTGCTTTTCCTCGGTTCACGGATGGGGATCCGGATGACCGGCTACGCATTCGACACCCTGCTCCGCGACGCCTTCCGGATCATGGTGGACGCCGATCCCGACGAAATGCGCCGACCGACGTTGCGCATCGACTGTCCGGTTCACGCTGACGCGGGACGGTTCATTGCGATGCTCGACGCCGCCATTCCGGCACCGTTCTCCCCTCCCCGGCCCTGGATCGAATACTGTACCCGGATCCGCGACCGCTATCCGGTTGTGACTGCGGAACATCGCGAACGCCGCGATTATGTGAGCAGCTACGTGTTTCCGGAACTGCTCGCCGCCTGCATCACCGGCGGCACGGTGGTGGTTACCGGCAACGGTACCGCCTATACCAGTACCTATCAGAGTTTTCCGGTGCGTGAGGGGATCCGGATCTTCGCGAACCAGGGGTGTGCCTCGATGGGCTACGACCTGCCCGCCGCGATCGGAGCGGCCTACGGGGCGCCGGGGCGGGAGATCATCTGCATCACCGGTGACGGCAGCATTCAGATGAACATTCAGGAACTCCAGACCATCGTCTCCGGGAAACTGCCGATCAAGATTTTCTGTTACAACAACGACGGGTATCTGTCGATCAAGTTGACGCAGCGGTCATTCTTTTCCGGGCGCCTGGTGGGTTCCGATCCTGGCAGCGGTGTCCGGCTGCCGGAACTCGAACGTCTCGCCACCGCCTACCGGATTCCCTTTTTCCGGGTCCGCGACAATTCCGAGGCCCGGAAGCTGCTTCCGGAAATCTTCGCAGTTACCGGTCCGGTGCTCTGTGAAGTGATGACCGATCCCATGGAGGAACTCGGCCCCAAAGCCGCCTCGCGAATGCTGCCGGACGGCCGGATGGTATCGCTGCCGCTGGAGGATCTGGCACCGCTGCTCGATCGTGCGGAACACCATGCCAACATGGTGATTCCGGAACCGGAGGAGTCCAGATGAACAAACCGGTGATCAGTGTTGTCTCAAGTTGTTACAATGAAGTGGACAACATTCCGATTTTTTATGAACGCACGCGGAAGGTGCTGGAGAAATTTCCCGACTGGGATTACGAGTTCGTGATTTCCGACAACGCCTCCACCGACGGGACGCGGGAGGTGCTGCGCCGGCTGGCGGCGGCGGATCCCCGCTTCCGGGTGATCCTGAATGCGGGAAACTTCGGTCATATCCGTTCGCCGTACAATGCGCTGCTGCAGAGCCGCGGCGATGTGGTGTTCTTTCTGTGCAGCGACCTCCAGGAACCGCCGGAACTCCTCGAGGAGATGATGAAAAAACATGCCGAGGGGTACGCGGTCGTCTGCGGGGTCAAGCCCCGCAGCCGGGAGAATATATTGATGTTCAAGCTGCGCTGCTTCTACTACTGGCTGCTGGAACGCTTTTCGGATACGCCGCAGGTGAAGAACTTCACCGGTTTCGGGCTCTACGACCGCAAGGTGGTCGAAGCGCTGCGGCTCTTTCATGATCCCTACCCTTATTTCCGGGGACTGGTCAGTGAAATCGGTTTTCAACGGGCGGAGGTGCCGTATCTCCAGGAGAAGCGCCGGTTCGGCAGGACCAAGAACAACTTCTTCACGCTCTACGACATGGCGATGACCGGTTTCGTCAATCACACCAAACTGCCGTTGCGGTTGGCGGTTTTCTGTGGCTTTATCGTCGGCGCGATCGGTTTTCTGCTTTCACTCGCCTACCTGGTGCTCAAATTGATCTGGTGGGACGCCTTTTCACTCGGCATGGCGCCGTTGATGATCGGCATGTTCTTTCTCGCCTCGGTGCAGTTGATCTTCATCGGCATTATCGGTGAATACCTCGGCGCGATCTGGACCCAGGTCAAGAACAAACCGCTGGTGATCGAAGAGGAGAGGCTGAATTTCCCGCCCGGAGAGACGCGGTGAAACGGATATTTCTGACCGGTGGGACCGGTTTTTTCGGTCGGACGCTTTTTGATGCGCTGTGTACCGGCGCCTGGCGGGAATACCGTTGGGTGGTGTTGTCGCGTGCTCCGGAGAAATTTCTTACATCCTGTCCGGAGTTCAACGTTCTGTCGGACCGGCTGGAACTTATTCGCGGCGACATCCGGGATTTTGAGTTCCCGTCCGGCCGGTTTGACGCGGTAGTGCACGGGGCGACACCGGCGGTGACCACTCTTGCGGATGAAGAGATGAGTTCGATCATCCTCGACGGGACCCGGCGGGTTCTGGAATTTGTGCGTGCGGCCGAAGTTCCCCGGCTGCTGTTTGTGAGCTCGGGTGCGGTTTACGGGCGCGCCTGTCCGGGGGTACGGTTGATATCCGAGGATCACCCTCTGAATCCGGTGACTGCTTACGGCCGGGGCAAACTGGCGGCCGAACGCCTCTGCCTTGAGGCGTGCGGCGCTCGTTGCGTAATTGTGCGGGGTTTCGCATTTGTCGGCCCCCGGCTGAACTTCAATATTCATTACGCGATCGGCAATTTCATCCGGGACGCGCTGAACGGCGGTCCGATCACCATCACCGGCGACGGTACGCCGTTGCGCAGTTACCTTGGGAGTTCCGATCTCTCCCGCTGGCTGATGACGTTGCTCGAACATGGTCGCGGAGGGCGGGTTTACAATCTTGGTTCCGACCGGGGGATGTCGATTGCGGAGGTGGCACGGGGGGTACGCGATGCGCTGGGTTCGAAGGCGGAAATCCGGATTCTGAAGCCGGCCGAACCGGGCAAAACCCCCGAGGTCTACGTGCCGGATATCTCCCGGGCGCGCGAAGAACTCGGGCTGGATGTCGAAGTTGAGTTCGCCGATGCGGTGCGTGCGGCGGCGGGATTCCGGTGCTGAACCTCGTTCGGCTTTCCCAGCTTTCTTTCCTTCCATGTTAGGTTTTGTCAAGCCACTTTTGTAACTTTTTTCCAGTTTTTCTTATATTTTAAGCGCAATTCTCCTTACCTATGTAGCCATAGGTGTCGTTTGTTGCCAAAATCAAAACTTATTGTACCTCTGTTCTTGTTCCTCAAAAGACATTTTCTTGCACTTCACACCGGCTGCGGGTAAACCATCGTTCCCAACCTTCCATCGACCGCGAACGTTCCAGACATTCGCCGATAATATGCCACATGCGAAAAACGTGTGAATTCGAGGTCTCTATCTTAAGGTGTCGGATGCAATCCGCAACCAGGAGTTTTATCGAGTTGCCTCTATGTTCAAAAATCTCTTTTTTTATTCTCCTTGAAAGTGGAGATGAATTTCTCAACCTTTCCTACGGCATCATTCGAAGACCAGGAAGCAAAACGAGTTGATTCACCATAAGCTTATGCTGCAATTGGTTTGTTAATAATCGCCCCTTCAATAACTTCGCCTTTAACCACATATCGCCACAACGCAACCATCAACTGACGCGCGAGCGCGACAATTGCGGTTCTCCGACTACGTCCTTTTTGCGCAAGGCGGTCTTTCCATTTTTTTGTCAACCAACTTTCCGGTTGCCAGCGATACCACAGCCATGCACATTCAATCGCCATTTTTCGCAGACTTTTGCGTCCGGCTTTGCTGATTCCCTGATCTCTTTTCATTGTTCCGCTGGCATATGGACATGGTGTCAATCCGAAAAATGCGGCAAATTGTTTTCCTGTGGCAAAACGATGAAACTCTCCGATCTCCCAAGGCAAGTGTCGCGACAAACGGTCCCCGACACCCTTGAACTGTTGCAACTTTCTTACCGTCTCTGCTGTCGAATCCGTGTTGCCTTTTTGTTTGGACGTTTCTTCATCGTGATCTTGGAATTGTTGAATGGTCTGTTTCCAGGCAGACAGTTCCTTCTCGAACAACTCCAGTTCGGCAAGCAAATTGGGAAGTCGAAGCAACAACAAGCTGGGACATTCTGCCCATTCCGGCAATTTCGACCATCTTCTAATTGCCTTTTGCCATTCACAAGCCGTCCGGTGTGATCTAAAACCCGGCAACGGTGTGCGTTCTATCAAAGAAATCATTTGAGCGTTTACGCGATCTATTGATTTTTTGATACGATCCCATTCGCGTTCCGCATCTCGACGTCCTTCTTCTTCCAATGTCGGTATGTAAACTGTCGGAACATGATCTGAAGGATGCAAGCCTGCGAGGAATTTTGCATCAAGTTTATCTGTTTTGATCGTCTTGCCACTCATAATCACCTGTAGCTTATTGACAGGAAGGATGTGAACATTGGCTCCGAGGCCTATCAGTTTACGAGCCGGCCAGTAACCATAACGGCCTGCTTCATAGAAAACATCTATGCGTTTGCCGCTCTTACGCAAATTAGAGACAAGGTCAAATACGCGATCTTCTTTGCTTTGATCAACCTTATCTCTTAGACCATAATAGCTCATTTTCCCTGCTTCCCAGTCCTGAACTGCCGTCGCCCAGAGACTGCCTCCCATATCAATTCCAATACTTATCTGATTTTTTACTTGACTTTCTCTCCGAATGGCATTACCTTTTCTCTGCATTTTGAACTCCTTTTCGGTGATTTGGTTTTTGGGTTAAATTCCAAAAATTACTCGACAAAGGAGTTCTTTTCTACTCCGACTAGCTCCTGTCACCTATACATGGTATCTTTCCTGCGATTTTTTCCATGTGCGTATATTTGCATGGCTTTTCGGAATATCCAGTTCATTCTGCGATTTTTTTCGGAAGAAAGTGAGATTTTCCTGTTAAAATCGCCGGGAGCGGAAGCCCCCGGCTTTCCGATGTTCAGCATTCGCGATTCCGCAGGAGATCGTGCATGGCTTCCGCCCTTGCCGCCTCGATGCTTTCCGGAGTCAAATTGCGCCTCTCCCCTAGGTTGGACAACTTTTATTAAAAGATTGGTGTAAAGACCCTTGTTTTACTATATCCCACTGTT
>CAKUKT010000058.1 GCA_934663655.1 uncultured Victivallaceae bacterium | reverse complement strand
CTTCCCGGTCGGCCGGAACCTCCTCCACCCCCCATACCGCCGGAATCATTTTGCCGTCCCGGTCGAACACCCGGCTCGTCCCCCGGTTGCCCGCCAGTATCAGCGCTCCTCCCTCCTCCCCGGAGGGATTGAGAATGCCGAACTTCACGAACCGTTCGGGGATCTCCAATTGATCGAGCACGACGATATTGCGATCATTGGCCCGGAACACCGACAGTTCCACCGGTCCGGTGTAACGCTGGTAATTGTGGTTGTCCGAACCGGTGAAAATCACCAGCTGCTCCCGCGAAAGCTCAAGTGGCGACGAATCCGCTCCGCTGATCACGACGATCCGGCCGATGATCCGGTCCTCCGCCTCCCGGTTGCGCTGCGCGAAAAGTTGACGCGTGGTATCTCCTGCCGGCGACCGCATCGCATAATAGCCCGGATTCCGGCGGAAAAACGGTGACATCAGCGGGTATTCACCATAACGGCTCACCCAGACGGGGTCGTGTTCCGGAGAGAGTCGGAACAGATTTCCGGCATCGTCAAAGAGGCTCTCCCAGGCCCAGACCTCCACACCGAGCTGATGGCCGATCCGGATGGTTTCAAGCAGCGGATTGTAGAGCTCAAGCGTACGGGCAAGCCGACTGCCGGGGTCGTTCTCTCCGTAATAGCGGTGCCGCCCGAAATGGGTTCCGTAAATCCCGGTTACCCGGCTCGGATAGAGCGATAACCCGTAGACATTGACCCGCAGATAAAATTTCCCGATACCGAGCGAAGCAAGTTCACGCAGCCGCTCCTCGTAAACCCGCAGCGGGTAGATTTCCCCGTTGCCGCGCGAGTCGAAAAACACGTAATTGGTAAAATCAATCACCACCGCCACTTCGGGGCGGGAGGCGGCAAACGCCTTCGATTCCGCCGTCGCGGCAAACGAGGTCGCGAAAATCAGCAGCAAAAAAATGAAAAGATTTCTGATCACTTGCCGATCGCGCCCACCCGCAGGCTGCGGAGTTCAAATTTGCCGTCCACCGATTTGCCGCCGTCACCGAAGTAGAGGTAGTCGGCAACTTTGGTCATCGGGGCAAGCCTGCTCTTGACGAATTTCTGATCATTGATCCAGAGTGCTCCGGAACTATTCTCCAGATCCAGCGCAATTCTCACCTTGAAAAACTGCCCGTAGGGGATCGGCCCGAAGGAACACCCGCCGAAACTTCCTCCGCAACTGCTGTTGCCGAGCGCGATGATCGACTGCACCATCCGGTCGCCGCCGCCGGAAAAGGCGAAATAAAACTGACTCCCCATCTTGGGATCAGCCGGTGCTTCCGGCAGCGCCAGTTCCATTTCGATCAGCACCGTCCCGGAGAGCGAACCGATGAGCTTCCGGTCAGTGAAGCTGAACAGCGCCGCCGCCAGACCCGAACTGTCCACCCGCAGCGCTTTGCCGCCGTCACGTTCGACGATCGAAACCCGTCCGGCCGGATAACCGTTTTTCCACAGATCCGCCGGGGGCAGACCATTCTCTGCCGAATAGTCGATCGCCCACTTCCCGACCTGCGAGAACATGTCGAGATTCATTCCGCTGTTCCGCTCCGCCGCCGGGGCCGGTCCTCCCGCCTCCAGCGTACTGCACTTGCTCGAAGGCGCGTACATGTCCAGCGCTTTGAAGATCTCCACCGCCATCTCCTGATGCCCCCGCGGTCCCGGATGGATGGTTTCTCCGAGCCAGAAGTCGAGCACCGCCGGATCCGCGGCGTTCTTTTCCCAGTGCCGGGTATGATCCACCAGCAGCACGTCGAGTTTTTCCGCGGTGTCGCGGATCACCTGGTTGTAGGCGGGAAATTCATGGTAACGTTTGACGTAACCCTGCAGGTATTCGGAGGTGGGATTCTCGACCAGCTGAATCGTGTTGTAGGTCTGCAGCACCGGAATCGCTCCATCGGCGCGAACCCGGTTCACCAGCGCCTCCAGCCGCGTCCGGAAATCCTCCACTCCCCCGGCTTCCTTCCTTACAATATCATTGCAGCCGATCAGAATCAGCACCACATCGGGTTTGAAACGCCGTACCTGCCACTGATATTGATTGTCGTTCAACAAATTGACGCTCGTCTGACCGCTGTTGCCGGAATTGATCACCGCATCCATCGGCCGGCCGAGTTCGTAACGGACCCGTTCCTGAAAGATTTCCACGAAACTGCGCCACCCTTTCGTGTGAGCGGCTCCGTGGGTGATCGAATCCCCATAGAACACCCACGTCCAGTTGCCCGACTGGCGGCTTTTGAAGTGTTCGCTGATCTTTTCCCGGTCGGCATCGGCCTGCGTTCCCGCCGCCGCGGCAAACGCCATCAACGCCACTGCGGCGCCCAGCACTCTTTTCCACATCTTTCGGATCTCCTGTTCTGGTTGAATGAAAATAGATTAATTTTTTCGCCGTCGCGAACCACCCTCACTTGCGGCGTGTCCTGAATTTCAAGGGCAATATCACATTGCCGCTTCCTCCTGCGCTCCGGAACCGCCGGTCACTTCACCGTCTCCGCGGGGATTCCGTCGACCAGTTCGAAGTTGTTCCGCAACAGCGAAGTATCCGAACCGCTGCTGGAGAGTTCCCGCCATTTTGCTTCCGCATCGGCACGGTTGTCGAAAACATATTTCCGGCACTCCGGCGTGCTCATTCCGATCAGATTGTAGATCGAATAGTATCCACACTTCGCCAGCAGCGGGAAGACCCACCCCGGACAATGTTCACAATAACGCAGACAGGGGCCGGCGTCGTTGTCGATCACCTTGGAGAGGCTCGGACACTTCTTCATGTGCGACTCCAGCAAATGCTCGTGCAGCATCAGTTCCAGATCGCAGTTTTCCTCGATCCGGATATGATCCCAGTAATCGTACATGCCCCGCAGTCCGTTGCGGGTAAAGGTTTCCAGACAGTGGAGCTCCTGATGATGCGAAATTTCCCGGTAATAGGGAATCAAAGCATTCTTTTCATCGAGAAATTTGAAGACCTCATTGTAGAAGCGCACGAAATGGTCACTCGGTATCATTTTTCCTCCCGGTTCGGTTTAATATATTCCTCGATTCGCGCCGCTCCCGGCCGGCTGCCGCTGGTTGCGGTCTTCCGCCCGCCCCGGATTGGGGGCACCTTGCCCGGCTCCCGGCAACGCGTTGAAAAATGCGTAAACTCCGCACCCGAAGCCAACTGATCTATCCCACCGATATACAGATGAAAGCGTCTCTTGTGATTCTCTCTGTAAAATCGAGTCCGTCAGAGAGAGCGCAGGTGGCGCTCCACCACCGACAGCGTCATCGCCGTTGCTGATATCTCCAACGGAACCTTCAATATTATTTTTACCGTTTCCTTGCCGACCTCGCGAAACAGAATGTTTTTCCCCGCCCGCGTTCCGGTTATTTCTTCGCGCCGGAACCGTCGACCGCCGCCGGCGCGTCCTTCTGGTCGAAGTAGGCGAAATTATTCCGCACCCGGGTTTGATCCCGGTCACCGGCGGTCAGTTCCCGCCATTTTGCTTCCGCATCGGCGCGGTTGTCGAAGATGTATTCCCGGCATTCCGGTTCGGTCAGGCTGACCAGATCGTAGACCGAATAGTATCCGCACTTCGCCAGCAGCGGGAAGACCCATCCGGGACAGTGTTCACAGTAACGCAGGCAGGGGCCGGCGTCGTTGTCGATCACCTTGGAGAGACTCGGACACTTCCTCATGTGCGACTCCAGCATGTGTTCATGGAGAGTCAGCACCATGTCGCAATTTTCTTCGATCCGGATATGTTCCCAGTAATCGTACATGCCCCGCAGCCCGTTGCGGGTAAAGGTCTCCAGACAATGAAGTTCCTGGTGGCGCGCGATCTCCCCGTAGTAGGGTTTCAACGCGCCCTTTTCATCAAGAAATTTAAAGACTTCATTGTAGAAGCGCACGAAATGGTCACTCGGTATCATTTTTCCTCCTGGTTCGGTTTAATATATTCCTCGATTCGCGCCACCCCGGGCCGGTTGCCGTTGGTCGTGGCTCCGTGCCCCCCCTCCGGATGAGTGGTGATGAGCTTGTTGGTGCCCGGCAGCGCATTGAAAAACGCGTAAACACTGCACGGCGAGCACGACTGATCGACCCAGCCGGTGCACAGATACATGTCACATTTGATCCTGCCGGCAAGATTGACCCCGTCGAAATAAGAGAGCGTCCGCGCCGCCTCCGGATTCGGCAACGTGCCGTCCGACTTCAGCGCCAGATTGAGCCGCGGCCAGCCCGGGGTTCGCGGCGGCGTCGCCAGCGCTCCCTGGTGATCGAGCATCGCCGGCACATCCACCATGCCGAGCGTCACCTCAGGTGTCATCGCAATCGCAAAAATCGCCTGCGCCCCGCCCTGGCTGCCGCCGGTCACGATCAGCCGGCGGCCATCCCATTCCGGAAGGCTCTTCGCGTAATCCATGGCCCGCATTGCCCGCAGATACATATCGTGGAAATAGTAGGTTTCCGGAGTTTTCACTCCCCGGGCGACATAGTTACGCAGTTCGCCGCTGCGCAGCTGAGCGTAGTATTCGTCACTCTGAAAATTATCGATGCCGTGCGCATTCACATCGAGCATCACCGCGCCGCGCAGCGCGAAATATATCATCGGCCGCGCACTGAAGACTCCGTAACTGTGGAAATTCACGATCACCGGCATCTCCCCGTCCCGGGCGTCGCGCGGAACCGTCAGCACCGCCCGGACCGGACGGCTGCCGGGACAATCCACGGTGATGTCGTAAACCCGGAGTTTGTCGGCGTATTCGCGGAACTGTTCCGGCATTTCCACTTCCGTGCGGGTCGCCTGCCACGGCGTCATATCCAGCAGCCGCCGCCGCTGGTCCCAGAAGGCGTCAAAATCTTCCGGCGGCCCCACCGGAGCCTTGATCTTGAGCGGATCGACCATCGCGCCGATCGCGGAGAACTTCACGTTGCGCCGGATCCGCGGATCGTAGAGTTCGACCTCTTTTCCCTCGGAGTCCCGGGCGACGAACTTGATCCAGCACCAGCCGGGGGTATCCCGGCTCGTCCGGAACATAAACGGCGTGTCGGATACCTGAAACGTTCCCGACTCCTCTCCGGTCTTGTCCATCACAAAGGTGTAGTCCACCCGATATCCCGTCGCCGGACGACCATCCTCAAGCAGCTGTGCCGTAAACACAATCTCCTCTCCGGGAGAAAATATCCCGTCCGGACGGTTCACCGTGAGTTCAAACACCGGTTTGGTCCGGGTTTCAGCAGAAAACAGCGGCAGCGACAACAGCGCCGTTGCCAACATCAGAAGAGTTCGTCGCCAGTTCATGTGTTTCACCTCACGTCTGCAAATTTCGGATACTCGGATTCGGTTATCGGTTGCTACTTCGCTTCGCGCAGCTTTGCGGCCTCCGCCACCGCATTGCGGATACACTCACTGATTCTGGCCCGTCCCGCGGCATTGCCGGCTTTGGAGTGATGGCCGAGCTGGGGATAGGTTTCCAGATGTTTGTTTTCAGAAGCAAGTTCGTTGTAGAACACCATCGTCCCCGTCGGCGGGCACGAGAGATCGACGAAACCGGTTGCGGTATAGACTTCGCAGTGAATGCGCGGAGCGAAATTCACCCCGTCGTAATATTGCACAGTCCGGAAACGCTTCGGATCATTCGGCTTTCCGTCCTTATCCGCCCGATAGAGACGCGGCCAGCCCCCCTGACGGGGCGGCGTGGCCAGGGTGCCGGGGTGATCGGTCAGCGCCGGGAAATTGGCGACGCCGAGCGTCACCCGCGGATCGAGCGCCATCGCCGTGATCGCCTGCGCCCCTCCCTGGCTGCCGCCGTTGACAATCAGGGTCTTGCCGTCCCATTCGGGCAGACTGGTTACGTAATCGAGCGCCCGGAGCACCCGCAGGTACATGTCACGGTAATAATATTTTTCCGGATCATCGGCGTTGCGTCCCATGTAGCCCTTCAATTCTCCGGCGGCAAGTTTCCGGTAGGCCTCCGATGAGAGTCCGTTGTCAATCCCGTGCGCGTTGACGTCAAACGCGATCGCTCCCATCGCTGCGAGATCAGCCCGGATCCCCGCACTGTACACCCCCGCCCCGTGAAAACTTACATACGCAGGCGCGCTCCGGGGAGGCGCATCCGCCGGCATCGCCAGCCGTCCGGAAACCGGCATTGAACCGGCGCAGTCCACCTTCACATCGTAAGCCTTGACTTTGTCGGCATAACCCGAGAGCCCCGACGGAAGTTTGATCTCCCGGCGGTCGGCCCGGATCGGAACCGCCTCGAGCAGCCGACGCTGCCGGTTCCAGAATTCATCGAAATCGTCCGGGCACGGAACCGCCGGACGAAGTTGTTCCGGAGCGACCATCGCGCCGATGCCGACCGATTTCGCATTCTTCGCCCCCGTCGCCGGATTGGTCACATCCAGCGCCTTGCCGTCCTCTCCCGGCAGCTGGCAGAGCAACCGCACCCCTCCGGGATAGTCCAGCGAACAACTGATCTCAAACGGTTTTTCCGCCGAGGAGATAAACGATCCCTTCTTTTCCAGTCCGCCGTCTCCAACCAGTTCGTAGTTCACCCGACGGCCGGACACCGGCTGCCCGTCCTCCAGCAGCTGGGCCGAAAAGGTTATATTTTCGCCGATCTGGTAGATCGCCTCCGGACGGTTCGAGGTAAAACGATAGGAAAATTCTCCGGCAGCAAGCAGCTGAAACAGCGCTCCCGCCGACAACAGGGTGAAAAAAAACCTCATAGCTTCCTCCGGATTGTGATGAACAGCACGCTGCCGGATTTCCGGTTCGCTGCGATACTATAACCGGAAAAATATAACCGCGATTTCCGGGAAATGCAAACCGCCTCCCCCCTGACTGATCCCCATCAGGAGAAAAGACCGAAAAATTTCCGACGGCGCAGGCGTGGGCGTTCCGGTTCTTCACCGCGGAGTACCCGGGCCGGGTTGCCGGAGAACAGGGTTTCTGCCGCTTCCGCGCCGAAACGTTTCGACACCCTGAGTCCCGCTTCGGCGATCGCATAACGCCGCCGCCCCCGGTCACGATGAGCATCCGAGGCGATCATATCACCGAGTTCGGCTTCCAGAAGTTTCACCGCCATGTTCCGGACGCCCCCGCTTGCCTCCGGCAGAAAGCTCGCCGCATTGAGTTGAAACAGCGCCCCGCTTTCCCGCAGCCCCGCCAGAGTCGCCACCTCCGACGGCCCGAACAACACCTCCGGATGCACCACAATCGCCCGGTAACCCCGCGCCGCCAGTTCCGCCAACCGGACTCCCGCCTCGGGAGGAAGCACCCGCGAATTGAAGTCCAGAAGGAAAAACGGCGAATTATCCCCCACCGTCACCGGCACGAACTCCGCCGCCGAAAGGTCGTCGAAATCATATTCCACTCCGGGGTGGAGTTCAATTTTTCCGCCGGTTCTGCCGCGCAGAAACTCCACCGCCGCCCTCACTTCGTCAAACCACGGCCCGCTGTGCGCCACCGCATTGATGTATTTCACCCCCGCCGCCTCCGCCGCGTCGATCATCCGCAGCGAAATTTCCGGTTCGGGCGGACCGTCGCTTACTCCATAGGCAAGATGACAATGCAGGTCAACTTTTCCCGGTTCCATCGCCTTTTCTCCGACTTTGAATACCCCGGTTACCGCCGGAAGAGAAAGTTCAACATCTCTGCCGCCTGCCGGGGATTGAAAACCACCTTCAGACCTCCATCGGGCAGCGGGGTCATGCTTTCAACCGCCTTCAGGGCCGTCGCCAGTTCCGGGCGGTTGCGCACCTCCGCCGCCAGTCGGCGGTTGAGCAGCCGGCTGGTTGTCGCCGAGGGCACCGGCAGCCGGCCGACCCGGATCTCCCGGGCCGCAAAACGAAATTCACCGTCAGCATATTCCGGAATCAGCCGCAGCGAAATATTCACCGCGCCCACCGGCCAGAGCGGAGCCGAAATATCGGCATCGATGGCTCCTTTGCGCCATACCGCCCGTATCGACGGCAGTTCCCGGGCCGGATGGGCGGCATATTTGAACGCGAAACGCAGCCCGTTGCGGATGGCGGCATTCATTTCCGCTTCACTGAGTTCGATCTCCGCGCGCTGCGCCGGCTTGCCGTTGCGGTCAAACATCGCTTTGCTGACGCGCATGGTCAAGCCGATCAGCGCCTCGGTCTCCCACGCCTCGGGAACCGGCGGCAGCGAATAATCACGGCGGCAGCCGGGAATCAACACCAGAAACAGCGCCACAATCACCGCGACGATCACCGCCGCGACGATCAGCCACCGGCGTCTCCGGAGAGGCGCCGCTTTTCCGGCTTCGCCCGAACCGCTTTCCGACATTGTCAACGCTTTTCCTGAAGATAATTGAGCGCCGCGGCAATTCCGGCGTAACAGCCGATGTCACGCTTAAGTTCGCTGTTGACAAGTTCGCAGGCGGCCAGCGGTTCCGGCCAGCAGAAGCGCGGCAGATGACGGCGGATCGGCTCGATGAAAAGATCGCCGATCGCCCACCCGAATGTACCCATGATGATCCGCTGCGGATTGAGGAAATTGATCAGCAGACCGAACGCCTGCGCATTGCGGATGCTCATCTCCTCCCAAAGTCCCGTCGCATAGGGATCACCGGCGCGCACCGCTTTTTCGAGTACCAGCATGTCGATCTTTTCCGGATTCCCTCCCGCCAGCTGCATGATCATGCTTTCGGGCTGATCCGCCAGTTCCTCGCGCATCCGCAGGGCGAGAGCCCGGCCGCCGGCGTAGGCCTCATAGCAGCCGTGCATCCCGCAGTTGCATTTGCGGCCGTCAAGCTGGATGCAGACGTGACCGATTTCTCCGGCGCTCAGCGCGCTTCCACCCCGCACCAGTCGCCCCGAGGCGATGATACCGGCGCCGATACCGGTGCTCAATGTAAGGTAGACGATGTCGCTGCATCCCCGCCCCGCGCCGAAAAACCATTCCGCCAGCGCTCCGCAGTTGGCGTCGTTTTCAAAACAGCCCTCAAGGCGCAGTTTGTCGCGCAGGTAGGCGAGAATCGGCACGTTGCGCCATTTGGGATTGTTGGTCGGCGCCGTCATTATGCCGTTGGCGGCGTCGGCGGGAAACGGCGCGGAAATCCCGAACGCCGCAATCTGATTCATGGAGATTCCCGCCTCTGCCGCCAGACGCCCGGATTCCGATACCAGCTGCGGCAGAATGTCATCCGGGTCGGTGTTGACGTTTTCTATGCGCGCCTTGCCGAGAATGCGGCCCGAGTCATCGCCCAGTCCGATGCCGATCTTGGTGCCGCCGATATCAAATCCGAGAAGAATTTTGCCGTTATCCATAGATTTTTTCCAAATGATTTACCGGGAAGCCGCTGTTTATTTTTTCCGCGCCATTCCGCCCTTCCCGGCGGAAACGGAAGCCGGAAGTGATCCGGCACATTACAACCTGTTCAATATAGACCGTTTTTCGATTTTTGCCAACTTCCGGATCCGCTTTTTCCGACTTTTGCCGCCCGTGGCGTCCCATTTTCCGTTGCGTTTACGCTTTCGGCGTTCCGGGATGGGGCGCCGGATGGAACGAACGGCCGGACGGTATCTGGTTCCGGTTTCCGCCGGACCGGGTAAAAAAAACCGTTTTTTTTGCCTCTCCGGATTGAAATAACCGCATATCGCGGTACTTTATAATGCGAGCCAATCCAAAAGATGTACGAACGCGCTTTTTGCATTGGCTCGTGTGTTTTATGGCGCGGACTGTTTTCCCGGGTCCGGGCGCGGTTTCCGGAGAGTAAGTTTCCGGAAAGGAAAGTTTGTGTTTTAGCTGTTTTGTTCGGAGAAGTTCGGCAAATGAAATTGGACGTTTACGATTATTATTCCAAGGCGGAATGGCAGTTGTTCAAAACCGAGGCCAGGAAGCACGAAACGCCGTTTCTGATGATCAATCTGGATATCATCCGTAAAAAATATGAAGAGCTCCACAAACACTTCCCGATGGCGAAGATCTATTACGCCGTCAAGGCCAGTCCGTCGGTGGAGGTGCTGCGGGTGCTGAACGAACTCGGTTCGTGCTTCGACATCGCCTCCCGTTACGAACTCGATCGGGTGCTTTCCCTCGGAGTTTCGCCGGAACGCGTCAGCTACGGCAACACCATCAAAAAAGCGGTCGATATCCGCTACTGCTACGAAAAAGGGGTGAGATTGTTCGCCACCGACAGCGAAGGCGATCTGCGCAATATCGCCCGGGAAGCTCCCGGTTCGCGGGTCTTCTGCCGGATTCTCACCGAAGGCAGCGAAACCGCCGACTGGCCGCTGTCGCGGAAATTCGGCTGCCATCCGGACATGGCGATCGATCTCGTGCTGCTGGCCCGGGATCTCGGACTTCAGCCCTGCGGCGTAAGTTTCCACGTCGGTTCCCAGCAGCGCGAAATCGGCGCCTGGGACTCGGCGATCGCCAAGGTCAACTATATTTTCGACTACCTCAACGGCGAAGGAGTCAAACTCTCGCTGATCAACATGGGCGGCGGCTTCCCCGCCAGCTACATCGGCAAAACCAATGAAATGAGCGTCTACGCCGAAGAGATCAATCGCTACCTGCGCGAGGATTTCGGCGATGATCCGCCGGAAATCATCCTCGAACCCGGCCGTTCCCTCGCCGGGGAGGCCGGTGTGCTCGTCAGCGAAGTGGTGCTGATCAGTCAGAAATCCTCCACCGGCCTCGATAAATGGCTCTACGTCGATGTCGGCCGTTTCAACGGCCTGATCGAAACCTGGGATGAGAGCATCAAATATCCGCTCTACTGCGAGGCGCGCGGCGATTACTGCGAAGACTTCATCATCGCCGGGCCCACCTGCGACAGCCAGGATATCATGTACGAATTTTTCCGGAATCCGCTGCCGGCGTACATCAAGGCCGGGGACCGGATCTACTGGCTGACCTGCGGCGCCTATACCACCAGTTACGCGTCGGTGGAGTTCAACGGCTTCCCGCCGCTGCCGACCTA
>CAKUKT010000057.1 GCA_934663655.1 uncultured Victivallaceae bacterium | reverse complement strand
CTTCGTCGCCGCCTTCCGCCGCCGCAGAACTCTTCCCCGAAATCACCAGCAGCATCAACAGCAGCACCACCAGAAACATGATGCCCGTGACCGAGGTGATGATATCCTGAAAACTGAAAAAGGATATCCCGGGTCCGTTGTCACGCCGGCCGCTCATCGATTCAGATGCCCTCCCGTTCTCCCGCCGCCGCCGGAACCGCCACCGTCTCGATGCTCCGGATCCGGCTGATCACCGACTGGTGACAGTAATCTGCGCATTCGTCGAGAAACAACTCTTCGCGGCTGATCAGAAAGGTCATCAGCAGCTGCACAATCAACGCCGCAATCAGCGCAATCAGGGTCGTTTCAAACGCAACCGACAGACCGTTGGTAACGCCGCCGAGCGCGCTCTTGAGCTCCTCGATCCCCGCGCCGGCGGCGACCACCCGGCCGAAACCGCCCACCGCCTCGGCCAGACCAAGTACGGTGCCGATAAATCCGAGCACCGGGATCGCCCAGATAAATCCCTTGAGCACCGTATAGGAGCCGCCGAGAAATTCATCGTCGTTGCGGGCGGAGGTATTCAGACATTCGGAAACGGTATTTACGTCGCCGAGGTTTTTCAGGTTCTGCAGCGCCCGTGAAATCCGGTCGAACAAGACAAATTCCTGCGGATTCTCCACCAGCACATTTATCCGGTTGAGCACCTCCGCCGCCGTCGCCGAGGTCAGCACGAAATCCGGTTCATCCGGAATTATCCGCAACGCCAGCGCCTTGCGCTGAGTACGCAATTTCAGGTACTTGACCAGCAGCATCGCCAGCGCCCAGCAGGTCAGAAACAACGTGTAATAGGGGATCGTCGAACGGTTTTCCGCTCCACCGTGAAAAAACATCGCCAACACCTGGTTGTCGGGATTATCCCGGTGCACAAAATAGAGCGGCAGATAGAAAATCACCCAGAAGATCACTCCAAGTATGAAGGTGAACACCACCCCCGCCCCGGTGAACTTGCCGCTGCTGAAACCACAGAGATTTTCAATATCACTGTCCGCGCGCGAAAGCACCACGCCGCCGCCGTCGTCGCGATCTTTTTTCATCTTGTCGAACCATCCTCTATTTTATGCAGACCACTATATTTTATATCCTTATCGACACATCAGCGCCACTCCCAGCACCGCCGCGCCGCAGTTCAACGCCCCGAGTCCTCCGGCCAGCCATACCGCCGTCACCTCCCGGAATCCCCGGCGTTCCACCGCCCAGAAACGCAACGCCGCCATACAGTTCGCCGCCGCCAGACTCCAGATCACGATGTTGAATCCCCACACCGCCGCCCGGATCGCGAACTCCTCCCGGATAAAACCTCCGGAAGTCGCTGCCGTCGCCGCCGCCGCGGAAACCATCGTCAACAGCAACGCCGCCGCCGTAAATGCTTCCGGCATGCTCCCGGCCTCGCGGCGCAGCGAAAACAGACCACACAGGCGCAATTCACCGAACAACACCCCGTAAACCCCCAGTATTCCCACCGGAAACAGCCATAATGACGCCACCGGAAACGCAAAACAATACCAGAGGTACCACGCACACACCAGAAAAACGATCACCCCGTAGAGCAGCGAAACCGGAATCAACCGGTTGCGCCCGCCCGGCAAACACCACAATTCCGGCAACGCCTCAGGGGCATTCCAGATCACCCGGATCCAGTCGCCGCCGCCCGGGTCCGACGGCGCACCGATTTCCGACACCGTTAACACGTTGCCGGCGTAAAACTCGGACGCCATCTCCACTTTCGAATGTCCCGGCGGGGTCGCCGGTTCCTCAGGCGACTCGCTCTCGACTTCGACCTCCTCCGGAATCAACACTCCGTCATCAATTCCAGCCGGCTCCACCGCCTCCACCGGAATCATCGCCTCATCACTTTCCGCAGGTTTTCCAGGATCGACCTCTTTTGCGCCGCCGATCCCAAGCCAGCCGATCGCCGAAGCCTTGAGCCAGAGCACCCGGTCGCCGGAAATTTCGTTTTCCGGTTCGATCTTCCCGCGTCTGGCCATATCCCGCAGCACACCGGCGGAAAAAGGACCGGTCGTCACCCCGGAACGGCGCAGATAAAAATAACGGTTCTTCTCATTCATTGTCCTGCAACCTCAAACGCCACCCCTTCCGGACAAAGCCGGGGACGGCGCAGAATCCTGGCTCCGGCTCGTTCCGCCTCCTGCGCCAGCTTCGCATAAAACGCTCCGGTATCCAGCCGATCCCGGAAACCAAACACCATTTCCCCGGGGAACAACCGCCCGGAAACCGACTCCGGAAACGCTTCCCCGGCGGCGACGTCGGGAAGCCGGGTCAGCCGTTCCAGTCCGGCGCCGGAGGCGTCGGTGAGGACATAGAGTTCCGGCGGCAGTTCATCGGTGAAGGAATGAATCACCAGCCGTCCATCGGAATTTTCGTGAATAATCCCCGCCGCGATAACTTCGCGCTGCAGCACCTGTTGGAAAAGCCGTTCGTTATAATTCCGGTCGCGGATGATGGCGCCGACATCAACCGCGCCCAGAGCGGCGTCGATCTTTTTCACCAGCTCTTCATTCTGCGCGACTTCAACCGGAGAGAGAATATTGCGCAGACCGGAAATGCCTTCAAGTTCAGCGATCACCCGGTCGAGCGGCTGGTAAAACGGTGAACATTCACGCAACAGCTTCATCAGATTGACCGTGATATATAGACGGGCGAAGGGATTCATCTCCCCGGCACCGACAATGCCGTTCAAACGCTGCGCCAGCACCTGTTCGACCTCGCTGAAGCTGCCGGCGGCTTCCAGTTCCTTGAGCATGTCGCTGAGAAAACGAAAATGCGCCGACTTGCGGAAAACAATATCCCGACCGTTCCAGCTGTCCGGAGCGGAAAAACTATCCGGCAGTTCAAAACCGGAGTGGTTGTTCGCCGGGTTGAGCAGAAACCACGCGCCGCCGGCGGCATCCTGGCGCACCGTCAGCACCACATGACGTTCATCGCCCCCCGCCCGCAACCGCAAGGCGAAATCAACCGCCCGCAGCGTGTTGAAACCGCTCCGGCGTTCACAGGTGGGTTCAACGGCGGTGTAGAAGTAGTAGGGCCGCTTTTTGCTGTCCCGGAACACCGTCTCGTAAAAATCACTGTCCGAACTCGTCAGCCGGATAAACTCCGCGAATTTGTCCCGAAGCGCCGTCGCCGCCGCCGGATCCCGGATATCCAGCGGCGCACCGAAGGCGAGATCCTGCTGCCAGATACCGGGATGCAGACCTTGATTGTGTTCAAACATCTGCCGGAATTTCTCGCGGTCGCGGAAATTGTCCACTCCACCGAGATTCTCCAGCAACGCCGCATAACGCGGCACCGCCGCCACCGCCGCCGCATAACGCGTCGCCAGATCCGGAGCCTCGACCGGAATCCGCCGCAACGCCTCCAGAGCATCGCTCCAATTCTCCGGAGTATCGATCGCCGCCTCCAGTTCCCGGCGACGTTGCGCTTCCTTGAACGCCACCTCAACCTTGCCGCCCAACAATTCCAACTCCACCCGCCGGGTGTCAACCACCGTCTGCGACACCTGCGATGCCCCGCTGATCAACTGCCGGGCCCCGTTCAACGCGGCTGAGACAGCCGACTCCGCCGGCAGTTCCTCTCCCTGAATGGCGGAAAACAGCGCATTCAACCCCGCTACCGCCTGATCACAGGCGGCGGAAAACGCGTTGTCCCGTTCCTCCTGCCGGAGACGGAGCATTTCAGCAACGCCGAGCCGCAACGCTTCAGCACGGGCCGCGCCATCCCCGGTAAGGCGCGGCCGCAATTCATCCAGAGCCGCAGTGAACTCCGCCGCCTCATCCTCGCGCAAATTCGGCAGACGCTCCTCCAGCCGGGCAAGCTGAGCCAGATCATCGCGGTTCCTCTGCTCGAGCCGGGCATTCCCGGCGACAGCCTCGCCACGCAACGCAACTATCGCCGGAGCCGTGGCTACCGCGGAGGATTCACGTTCAAGTCCGTCACAGAGTTCCAGCGCCGCCGCATAATTTCCCGCGTCGATAAGCTCCTGCAACTCCGCCGCCGTCGCCTCCACCTGCCCCGAATACTGGTTGTACCAGATCAATATCGTCGCCGTCGCTCCAATCACCAGCGCCGCCGCAATTCCATAAACCAGATTGCGGATGTGGCGCCGCGAAGCCTCGCGCTGCGCAGCCGCAGCCAACACCTCATAACGGCGATCGAGCGCGCCACTCTCATCCAGCGGCAGCCCGATCAGCTTAAGGGACTGATAGGTGCGGTTGATTTCCGGAAAAGCCGCACCGTCTTCAAACTGGCGGATCAGCCGCGAACGCAGTTCCCGGAACTCCTCCTCTTTCCGCTGTTCGGCATCCACCCCCTCCAGCCAGCGCCGCGCCTCCGCCACCTGCTGGAGTGCGTCCGGCGGGATCTCCGCGCCGGGTTCGGTGGCGAGCGCCTCCCATTCCGCCAGCCGCGACCGGACGCCTTCGGCATCCATCGCGGCAAACGCGGCGGCGATTTTCGCCAGCTGCTCCTCGACCCGCCGTTCAAACCGGCGTTTGAGTTCCGGAGCCAGCAACGCGCTCAACCGCTCCCGCAACTCCCGGGGCGGTTCCACCGCCCAGCCCGGCGCCGCCAGTTCCAGATTCAGCGCTTCCAGACGGTCGAAATCACCGGATGCCGCCGCCGCTTCACCAGCATGTTCGATCTCCGCCAGCCGGCTCTTTTCCAGCTCCATCAGGCTGCTCTGCCACTGCCGGCGCCCCTCCGGAGGAGTCAATTCCACAATTTTACGCAGCAGCCCCAGCCGTTCGCAAACCCCGCCGCTCCGGGCAATCCGCCGCCACTCGACAATCAGTTCGGCCAGCGTCCGCTCATCCGGACTCACCGCGCCGGACAGCCGCGCCACCGTCGCAATATCAAGTTCCGGCGGCACCTCCAGGCCGTAGCTGGAGCAAAGTTCCCGCCAGCGTTCCACCCCGGGAAAATTCAAAATCGACACCCGTTCAATGAGATCAGGTTCGTCGCGCCGCGCCAGCGCACACGCATCCCGCAACAACCCGTGCGCAATCAGCGACCGGCATTCATTGAGTTCCGCAGCAACCCCCTTCACCGCAGCCGCATATTCGGCGGCCAGCCGCCGCAGACCGGGACGAAGCGTCTGATCATCCGCGGCCAGAAAGGTTCTGATTTCGGTAATCAGTTCATTTATCCGGCTCATCCGTATTCCCCCGACCTTTGACCAACACCTGCGGCGGTCCCAGCTTATCAATAACTCCGGCAACCACCTCCTCCGGAGTTCCCAGCGATTCCCGCCCATTGATTTTGACCGCGAACCCCCGGGATACCGGTTCGCCGAACTCCGCCAGCATCACCAGCACATCCCGTGCGGCCGCATCCAACCGTTCTCCCGCCAATTTCCAATTCCGGTTGCACCGCTCGACTCCGTCGACCTCAGCGAACTGCCCGGCGATCAATTCCCGCGCCCGATCCAGCCGCTTGAGCAGCCGCAAACGCGTCTTTTCGTCAATGGCGGCATCATCGTGAAGATTCTTCTTCATCGCCTCCAACACCACCGTGGCGATTTTCCGGTCACCAAGACCATTCTCAATCTCGGAAATCAACCGGACGCGTTCGTCCCGGAATGCATCCTGACTCGCTTTTTCCGGCGACTCCGACTTCCGGTCAACCACCCCGTCGCCTTCCTTGACCTCACGGTAGGAAATCTCGAAATCATCCCAGTCTAACGCGGCAACCTCCGCACGTTTCTCCTCCGCCTGCTTAACCGCCGCATCATATTTCTTCTGCGCTTCGGCCACCTCCTGCCGCGCCCGTTCATAGCGTTCAAGCACCGAAAGATCGATCGCACCCGCCAGTTCCACGTCGGGTGCGTTCTCCCCAAGCTGCACCTCGCGCCCCCCCAGCGAGATTCCGACCGCCGGATACAACCGCAACACCTCCGCCGACGGCGTGAAACGCAACCGGTAACCCGGAGCCGCCGCCACCGCTTTCACCCCTCCCGGAGTTGCCCGCACCGCCTCAAGTTCCGCCGCCGTCGGTTCCGGGAGCGAACGCAGATTCAACTCAAGTTCAACCCCATTGGCGTCAACAAAAATCACCGCCGCAATATTGTCCGGCACCGGATATTCCACTGCGCCGTCTTCGGAACGCTTCGGCGGCGTGATCACCACCATTCCGGATAACAACTCCAGATGCAGCCCCGTCTCCGGGTTGTCGTCCACGATATGACGCTCGCCCAGCCCCTGACGTTCAACTCGGAGCGCCCGCACCAGCACCCTGCCCGAAACCGATTCGACCAACGATTCCGGAGCAACCCCGTCGAACTGACGCAGCGAACCAACCCCGTCCAGTTTCACCTTGAGCGACACCGCCCGGGACAGCGCCGCCGGAAGCTTGATCTCCACCCCCGACGCCGCAACTTCCCCGCCGCGCGGCCACTGCCGCCACAACACCAGCTTGTCCGCAGTCGAGAGTTCCCACGACTTCGCAACTTCCGCACCGGAGCCCTCCGGCGGCACCTGCTTCGACTCATCTTTTCCCGCCGCCGGAACCGCCGGCGGCGTCACCTTCTCCGACGCCGGACGCTCCGACGACGCCACCTCCTCCGGTACCGGCGCCTCCGGCGCCGTTCCGGATGAGGAATCCGGAACCGGCAAAATCTCTTCCGCCGGTGTTCCGACAACACCGTTCCGCGGCGTTTCCCCGCTTCCCGCACCAAACCGGTCGCGCAGCAGCAACGCCGCCGCCGCAATCAGCGCCAGACCGATGACAAGAAATCCCACCGCCCGCAGAAACAACAACGATCTCCGGCGGTGCGGACGCGACACAGGTAATTCAGGATTCAACTCCGCTGTCTCTGACGGCTCCGGCCGGCGCCGCTCCCGGAAACCGAACAACTTCAATTCCGGTTCCCGGCTGTTCTTTTCGTCGATCTCCCGCTGCCGCTCCGACACTCGGAACACCACCGGCGGCTCCACTTCCTCCGCGCCATTCTCTCGCGCCGCCACGGCACCGCGGGTTGACGCCGCCGCCTCCGCTCCTTCCTCCGGAACCATTCCGGCAGGAGTTTGCCGCGGAGGAGGCGGCGACATGGAAACAACCGTCACCCCCCTCTTTCCGCGCGCCGCCGCCACCAGTTCACTGTCGGCGAACTCCTTCGGCACCGGCCCCGGTTCCACCAGTGAAATCACCGTCGCCGGAAACAACCGCCGAATCCCCCCGAGCAGAACACTGCCGGTCGGCATCGCCCGCAGAAAGATATTCTGTCCGGCCTGGTTTTGAAATGAATAGGTGTTGAAGGTGAAGCGTTCGCACTCCTCCGGAGTCAGCAGCATCGCCGCCTCGGCGATCAGACCGAGCAGCGTCTCCACCGGCGTTCCCGGCGCAAATTCCAGCGTCAGCGAACGCCCCGGCGACCGGCGGAAACTCCCGGCGATCATCCCCGCCCAGCCCGGATCACCGGTCGCCGCCTCCCATTGCGCAGCCGGAAGCCCCGGCAGCGACGAACGCAACGGCAGACGCGGATCAAGTTCCAGCGGCGAACGATCCCACCGCGTAAAAAAATTATCCCGCGCCAGCGCCACTGCCAGCGGATCACGCCCGCCGAACTCATCCGACCTCGTGAAAACCAGGTGGTGCGCCAGCTTGTTGGATCGCCCGGTGTAATCCAGTCCGCAGAAGCAGATGTTTCCCACCACCCGGATCTGCGCTCCGGCGTAATTCATCGTCATGTGGAAACAACTGACTGGATTGAGCGCCGCATCGGCATGACCGGCGGGATAGAGGTTCTGGTAGGCGCTGAGGCGTTCGACCGGGGAGATCAGATTCCGGGGAAACCCCCGCGTCCACGCCACCGAACAGTAACCGGACGCACCGACCGCCAGCCCCTGCCGCACCGAAGTATGAACCAGTTCAAACATCTATGAGCGCCCTGTCTCCAACGCTATTTCCAGGGATCATCCGTCGCTGCCGAACGGGACATCCCCGACCGCGGCGGCAGAGTGTAACGCCGGCCGCCGATTTCCAGCGTCGAACCCAGATAATTGAGCGGCATCCGCTCCGTTATCCCCCGCACCGGATGACGGAAACTGAACGAACGACCATCCTGACGTACCGTCACCTTCTCACCATCACCGGCATCCGGAGCCGTCGGAATCAAACCCGACAACGCCAGCAGCAACAACATCGGCACCTCCACCCAGAACGGCTTCATCTCCGCCGGCACAATTCCCAGCCCTCCCGACGGAGTCCGCCGCGAGAAACAACCGAAACTGCTGACCGGCAAAAAGTAGACGCTCTCGAAAAATCCTTCGGCCGCGTTGACCAGCCCCGGCACAAAACGTTTCATAAGTTCCCGCAGCGAAAACGATATGTCACAGAGGTAACCCACATCCAGCGCCCACCCTTCTCCATCCGGCGTGTCGCGGCATACCTGGTGCAACTGCTCCGATCGTTCAAATGCCTTTTTCCATACATCATATTTGCCGACCGCCACAATCAGCGGAATCGGACACTTCTCCAGCGCAGTCTGGTTGCGGTGGCGCCGAATCCGGTTGACCATTTCGGAAAGCAGCATCGTCTGATCGGAAATCTTGACCACTTCACCCACCTGCGGATCTTCGCTGTCGCACACCGACCGCATCGTCGCGTCGTTCGTCGGATCAAAAAGAAACACTATCCCGTTGGAACACGCCAGATGGCAGGTCGCCGGATTGACCGTGACATCCGCGCCCGGCTGAAAATGTTCACCCGCATTGTCGTAGAAAATCAGATTGCGCCCTCTGGATTCATCCGTCCCGGTCATCGCGAAAACAAACGGCTTGGGCAGATCGGTCGGCACCCCGGAAAGCAGCACCGGATCGGAAAATTCGCTCCCGGTCTGCTGCGTCTTCGGCAGCATCGCCACCGCGCCGGGGTCCGACGCCATGAATATCGCCCGTTCGTAACTCTCAAGCGTCGCATTCAACAACGGATCGACATCAATGAAGGAGAGACCGAACCGCTCCGGCAGCAATTCCCGCAACAGATGAACCAGCACCGTAAGGTAGTAGGACTTCCCGCTCGAAGGCGCCCCGGCTATCGAAACAATGAAACTGCGCAGATCGATCAACGTCGACGGCAACCGCAGATGACAACGCGGACACGCCATGTCGGTGGCCACCATCCCCCGGGCGTCCAGCGGCTGCCCGAGCGGATTGAAAACCGAGGGAGCAAAACGCTTCTGCTCAAATTCACCGAGCACCGGATCCCCGACCAGCGCCGGATGCACGGAGATATAGAGCAGACTCTCCAGCCCGAAACTCTGCCAGCAATGCGGACAAATGATGTCCCCGGCGGGAATTTCCGGCGCAAAATCCATGTTCGACCTCACCATTTCCACCGCCGGCGTTTTCCCCGGAAATTCCACCCGCTCCCCCCGGTCGCTGAAGTCGCCTGCGGCTGCGTTCGCCGCTGCCGGCGGCGGCAGTTTCACCCGGAACTCCGTACCACAATCCACACAGGTCACCGTCAGCCCGTCAAAATCCCGGCCTCCGGAATAACGCTGATTACACCCGGGACAGGCAAAACGATATTCCCCGGGCTGGCGGGAATCGAGCATCACCGCCAGCGGCATCGCGGCCAACTCGTCCGGAACTGCCGCCGGCGACGCCACCGGAACCGATTCATCCACCTGCTTCAAAATCTGCGGAGGGAAAAATTCCGGATATTCGCCTCCCGGACGCCAGCTGCCCCCCCGCCCCAGACGGATCGGCATATTCCGATCGACCTTACCCTCGCGGATCATCGCCGCCATGTCGCGGTCGGAAAACGGCCCCACCGCAATACCGCCGGTATGAATAAACCATTCGTTCATCTTTCCCAACACCTCGTCTCCATGACGGAAATCATTTTCCCTGCGCCATCCCGCTGCGCACCTTGTAGGCGGCGAATTCCCGATCGAACTCCTCCCCCGGTTCCACCGACGCGGAACTGTTGGTCAGCAGCAACATCGCATCGAGCGAAGCCGAACCCCATTCCGGAAATTCAGCCAGCGTGGACAACCGGTCCAACCGGCAGAATGCGTTGAAACTGTTCTCAAAGAGCTTGAGCATCCCCGAATAGGTATCCGGCGGCGCCATACTCCAGGCTCCCGCGACCAGCGGACAAACCTTGCTGAACTCCTGTTCCCGCGTCGTCATTGCCAATCTCCGGTTCCGATAGGAGTTTACCAGTTGCTGCGCGCTGTCCTTCAAATACTCCTCCACATCTTCATCGCCGCGACCAAGCAACTTCTTCACACTGTTGCGGTAATATTCAAACATCGCCGTCGCCCGGAAGAAATCACCATCGGAAATCGCCTCCGAAATAAGCGCTATCGGCCGGCCGTTTTCGATGGTATCCACCGGATCGTCCGCACTGCTGTACGATAACAGATTCTGATTCGATAACTGGGACTGGAACGAAGACTGAAACTGCGACTGCGACGAGGAGTTCTTTTCCTCCTCCACTCTCCGGCGCCGTTCGACGAGCACCTTGCTCAACGACGGCAGCTGATCGTTGACCGCCGTCTCCATCTCCCGGATCTTCGCACCCCGGGGTGAATCATAATATCTGGTAAGCTGCAGATATACCCGGTCGAAATTGCCCACCGCCATCGCCCGCAACGCGTAGTTCTCCACCGCATACGGCCGGCACGAACGGTGAAACTCCAACGGCCGGACCTCTTCACGCCGAACCGTGACCACCCGGTTGCTGTTGAGAAACTCCGTACAACTCAACCGACCGTCCGCCAATGTCTCCTGAAAAACCAGCAACCCGCCCGGATCGCCTTTGATCGCAAAACCGGAACGCACCACCAGGCGCCCCTCGTCACCGTCGTTCAGGGTCGGGGTCTGCGCCGGCAGAAGCAACGGCAGCGTCAGCACACACCATACCGCCATCCGCCGCGCTGCCGCCGCACTGAATTTCGTCAAGTACACC
>CAKUKT010000056.1 GCA_934663655.1 uncultured Victivallaceae bacterium | reverse complement strand
CCACCATGGAAGCGGTCTACGCTGAACTGGCGGAAATGAACCGGGCCGGCAAGGTCGATTTCGCCCGTACCCGTACCTTCAACCTCGATGAATACATCGGTCTGCCCGCGGAGGATCCCAACTCCTACCGCTACTACATGAATTACCATCTTTTCGACAAGATCAACATCGACAAACGCAACACCCATCTGCCCGACGGCATGGCCAAGGATGAAGTCGCCGAAGCGGCCGCTTATGAAGCGGCGATCGAGGATGCCGGCGGGATCGACCTGCAGCTGCTCGGCATCGGCAGCGACGGTCACATCGGTTTCAACGAACCGCTGTCGAGCCTGTCGAGCCGCACCCGCGCCAAATATCTGACTCCGGCCACCTACCAGCAGAACAGCGTTTACTTCAATCCGCCGGAGTCGATGCCGCGCCGTGCCTTCACCATGGGGGTGGGGACGATTCTCGATGCCCGGCGCATCGTCATGCTGATTACCGGTGAACGCAAGGCCGATATCGCGGCGCAGGCGATCGAGGGTCCGGTTTCGAGCATGGTCACCGGCAGTGCGGTTCAGCTTCATCCGGACGCGGTGGTGATTCTGGACGAGGCGGCGGCGGCGCGTCTCACCATGCGCGAATATTGCGATGATCTCTTTGCCCACGAACCCAAGTGGGCCCCCTATCGCTGAGCCGGAAAGGAGCAGTTGCCATGTCCCGTTTGACGGTAAAAATGACGGTCGTCCCGGAACTTGATCCGGGATTTGTGCCCGCCGCGCTGTGGAACCGCCGGTTCCGCGAGCTGGCTGCCGCCGATCCCGAAGCCCGCGACCTCGCGATCACGCTCGAACGGGCTAACGGCGCGATTTCGCGTTTTGACGCCCGGATACTTTCCGACCGGCCGGAGAACTTCGAACTCAATCTGCGCTTCGTCGAGCGTGTTGTGAAGTTCATGCTCTGGAGCTTCGGCGGCTGGAAAGTTTCGGTGGCGGGCGCACCGGAAATTGCGGAAGCGTTGCGGAAAATCTATTCCGCCGACGGAGGACGGGCTTTCGATTTCAACGTGATGGGGGCGCGCATTTACGATCGTCCCTTCACCATTGAGTCGATGCCTTTCGAAGCGGCTCCGGCGGAAAAGCCGGTTGCCGTGAAGCTCGGCGGCAAGTTCGACGGCTGCCGGATCGGGTTCGATCTCGGCGGTTCCGACCGCAAGTGTGCGGCGGTGATGGACGGCAAGACCCTCCACAGCGAGGAGGTGGTCTGGGATCCCTACTTCCAGAGTGACATCAATTATCACCGCGAAGGGATTCTCGATTCACTGCGCCGGGCGGCGGCGAAACTTCCGCGTATCGACGCGATCGGCGGCAGTGCCGCCGGCGTTTATGTCGATAACCAGCCGCGGATCGCGTCGCTGTTCCGCGGGATTCCGGAACAGGATTTCGCCACCAAGGTAAGGCCGATATTCCTCGAGATCGCCAAGGAGTTTCCCGGGGTGCCGTTCACGGTTCTTAACGACGGCGAGGTCACCGCGCTGGCGGGAGCGATCAGCTTCAAGTGCGGGTCGTTGATCGGGCTGGCGATGGGAACCAGCGAGGCGGTCGGCTATGTGACGCCGGAAGGCAACCTCACTGATTATCTGAATGAACTTGCCTTTGCTCCGATCGATTACCGGACCGAAAACGCTCCCTGTGACGAATGGTCCGGTGATGCCGGTGTGGGCGCGCTTTATCTGTCCCAGCAGGCGGTCGGACGCCTGGCTCCGGCGGCGGGATTTGCTTTCCCGGCCGGTACGCCGCTTCCGGAACAGCTGAAGTTGCTGCAGCAGGCGATGAAGGACGCAGACCCCCGCGCGGCGGCGGTTTACCGCACCATCGGTGCTTATCTCGGCTACGCGCTGGCGCATTACGCCGACTTCTACCGGCTGGAGAATCTGCTGTTGCTGGGCCGGGTTTCCAGCGGCGACGGCGGCACGTTGATCATCGATACCGCCCGGGAAGTGTTGGCGAAGGAGTTTCCGGAGTTGTCGATCAAGTTCCACCTTCCGGACGAAACCTTCAAACGCCACGGGCAGGCGGTCATCGCCGCGACCCTGTGAGGCGCGTCGGCATCGGTTACCGGCGGGGGATCTTCATTCCGGAAAACGACGGAACTGGAACTTCTGCCGCCGGTGACTCCGGCGAGTGCGGGAGCATTTACCGCCTGAAAAATTTCGGAGACGAAAGATTGAACGTTTCGTCTCCCTTTTTTTTATTCATTTTTCCGGGGCGGTGAAGCGGTCGCACTCTGCGCCGGGATCGGTTTCGCGGCGGTGCAGCGAACACATCGCCTTGAACGGGTGGGCGATGAAATGGACGCAGTTGCGGCAGAAATGGCCATGTTCATCTCCGGGGGCGAGGGTCGGGCGTTCGATCTCCCCGCCTCCGAGCAGCGAGGCGAGTCGGTCGAGACGCTGGTGATCGTTGGCGCTGTCGGCAGAATCCGTTTTGCCGGGTTTGCCGAGTTCCGCTCCGCACAGTGCGCAGATGAAGATCTTTTCCGCCCGGTTCCAGTCGGTGTGGACGGTTTTCAATTTCACCAGGGTTTTTTCTCCACATGCCGGGCAGGTTGTCCACTCATTTTCCGTCATAATCAACCTCCTGAGTTGCCGGGAAACCATGCTTCGTGCGCCGGGAGCGGCTGAATCGCCGTTCCCGGCGCGTGCAGTGTTACGATATTGACCTCGGGAGGGCAGAACAGCCGGGCACGCAGCCGGTCGCCGCCGAGTCCGGAGGAGACGTAGACCAGTTTACCCCGATAGGAGTTCAAGTGAAGATTGAAGGCAAGGTTTTGGGCCGGTTCAGTTGTCCACCGGTCGAGGAAAAGGTGTTTTAGTGAACCGATGCCGGGAAAACGCAATTGGCCGCCGTGGGTGTGGCCGGAGAACATCAATGTCGCTTCCGGCGGCGAAGAGATGATGGCATTGGGATCGTGGGCGACCAGCAGCAATGGTTCGTATGGATTTGAACTGGCGCTGATTTTCTTCAGCGCGGGAGCCGGTCCGGTCTGGCAGTCGGGGAGGCCGGCCAGTTGGAATTTCCCGTCGCCGTGTCGAATGGTCGTCATCTGATTTTCCAGCATCGTTGCCCCGCCGGCGGTCAACGCGTCGCTTACCAGCATTCGGCCGTGCCACAATTCGTGGTTGCCGAGCACGGCGTACACGCCATCCTCGGCTTTAAGGGTGGAGATAAATCCGGTGAGTTCCGGATATTCCGGGTTATCGGTCGTTTTCGGCATATCGTACACGTAGTCGCCGAGCAGCAAGATCAGGTCAGGCCGGTTTGCGGCCGCAATTTCCGAGATGCGGCGCAGTTTGCCCGGGGAACGGGGATGGGGAAAATCATGAATATCGCTGATAAGCATGATCTTATAGCCGTCGAGCGTTTCCGGCCAGCCGGGAGGGGCGATTTCGTGGCGGCGAACGACGAGGAGTTTCGGTTCGACCAGCAGGCTCCAGACGAAAATCAGCAATGCGGCGACGGCAACCAGCGCCGCCGTCAGCCGCAGAATCCGGCCGCAACGTCTGAACAGTGTACAGTCAGCGGGGGCGGAATGTCCGGCGTCCTCCGGCGGCGGTTTCGTTCTGGTGCGCTGTTTCACTCGCTTTTGCCCGGCGTTTCCGGAATGGTTCCCCGGGGCGGTTCAGGGAAGAACAACAGTTTTTGTTTGTCAAGTTCAACCCTGACCGCGGTTGCATCGGCGAATGCGCCGCGCAGCAGCTCCTCGGCGAGCGGGTCTTCGATGTAACGCTCCACCGCGCGCCGCAGCGGACGGGCGCCGTATTCCGGCTCAAACCCCTTGTCCACCAGATATTCGCGGACATCCGGGGAGATGCGCAGCTCCAGACCGCGTTCAGCGAGCCGGACGGTGAGTTTGCGCAGTTCGATATCGACGATTTCGAGCAGCTGAGCGCGCTCGAGCTTGGCGAATACGACGATATCGTCGACCCGGTTGATAAATTCCGGCTTGAAGAATTTCCGTGCAACCTCCAGCAGCCGTTCGTCGTTTTTCCGCGACTCCTCGGCGGCGTCGGAACCGAATCCGAGCGTCGTCGTCCCGGCGAGCATGGAGGCGCCGACATTGCTGGTCATGATGATGATCGTGTTGCGGAAATCGATCCGGCGACCGAGGGTATCGGTGATCCGTCCCTCCTCGAGGATCTGCAGCAGCATGTGCATCACGTCCGGATGAGCCTTTTCGATCTCATCAAAGAGCACCACCGAATAGGGACGTCGCCGTACCCGTTCAGTGAGTTCCCCGCCCTCGCCGTGGCCGACGTAGCCCGGCGGGGAACCGATCAGCCGCGAGACATTGAACTTCTCCATATATTCGGACATGTCAACCTGGATCAGCGCGTCGGCATCACCGAACATGAATTCCGCCAGCGACTTCGCCAGCAGCGTTTTGCCCACTCCGGTCGGTCCGAGGAAAATGAATGACCCGATCGGGCGCTCCGGATTCTTGAGGTCGGCGCGGGAACGGCGCAGCGCCCGGGAAATCACCGCAACCGCGTTGTCCTGGCCGACGACGCTCTTTTTGAGCTCCTCCTCCATGCGGAGCAGCTTGGCGTTTTCCCCCTCCTCCATCCGCTGGAGCGGAACTCCGGTCAGCGCCGAAACCACTGCGGCGATGTCGGATTTGGTGATAAGCGCGCGTTTTTCCCGACAGGAATTTTTCCAGTTTTCGCGCAGGGTTTCGATCTCACGGCGCTTTTCCCGCTCGGTGTCGCGGAATTTGGCGGCGGCCTCGAAGTTCTGATCATTGATCGCCTGTTCCTTGAGCGTCCGGACCTCCTCGATTTCCCGTTCGATCGCCGAGGTGTCCGGAGGCGGCACCATCGCGTTGATCCGGGCGCGCGCACCGGCTTCATCCATCACATCGATCGCCTTGTCCGGCAGAAATCTTCCGGTGATATAGCGGTCGGCCAGCCGGACTGCGCTCTCCAGCGAACCGGGGGCATAGGTGACATGGTGGTGTTTTTCGTAGGTTTCGCGCAATCCCTCGAGAATCCGGATCGAGTCTGCGACATCCGGAGGATTGACGATCACCGGTTGAAAACGTCGTTCGAGCGCGGCATCCTTTTCAATTCCTTTGCGGTATTCGTCGAGAGTGGTGGCGCCGACGCACTGGAGTTCGCCGCGGGAGAGCGCGGGTTTGATGATGTTGGCGGCATCCATCGCACCCTCGGCGCCGCCGGCGCCGACGATGGTATGAAGTTCGTCGATGAAGAGAATCACCTTGCCGGAATTTCTCACTTCGTCGATCACCGCCTTGATCCGCTCCTCGAACTGGCCGCGGTATTTGGTTCCGGCCACCATCAACGGCAGATCGAGTGCGAAAATCTGCTTGTCCGCGAGCAGTTCCGGTACCCGCTTGGCGACGATCGCTTCGGCAAGCCCTTCGAGGATCGCGGTTTTGCCGACTCCGGCCTCGCCGATCAGCACCGGATTGTTTTTGGTGCGGCGGCAGAGAATCTGAATTACCCGTTCGATTTCAGCGGTTCTGCCGATGACCGGATCGAGTTCGCCGCGGGCGGCAAGCTGGGTGAGGTTGCGTCCGAAAGCATTGAGAGCCGCCAGACCCTCGCCTCCGGCAGGAGGCGCCTGACTGCCGAAATCAGGTTTGGGCGGCGGCAGCGGACCATCCTGTCCGCCGTTGTCATCTTCGGGAAGGTAATCGGGATCGAGCGCTTTGACGACAAGTCTGCGCACTTCGTCCGGGTCGAGATTCAGATTGTGCAGAATTCTTGAAGCGGTGCTGGTGGTGTCGCGCAGCAGGGCGAGCAGCAGGTGTTCGGTTCCGATGAAGTTGTAATTCATCGCCTGAGCTTCCCGGGCGGCTCCGGCGAGCACGTTGCGCAATTGCTGGGTTATCGGCATCATGCCGTGGGTCTGAGCGCCGCCGCCGGCGCCGCAGGCTTTTTCGACTTCGATCCGCAACTGTTTGAGATTAAGTCCCAGTGATTTGAGCACCTGGACGGCGACCCCCTCGTCGAGGGCGATAATTCCCAGCAGCAGGTGTTCGACCCCGACGCTGTCGTGATTGAGCCGTTCGGCCTCCTGCTTTGCCAGAATCAGCGCCTGCCGGGAACGCGGTGTCAGGTTGCTGAAATCGTTGGATTCCGGTTTGGACATTTGGCAATTCTCCTCTATCTGATATTCGTCTGAAGTCCGCACGACCCGCTCCGCGGCAATGGAGGTTTGCCGTTCGGGCGCGGTTTCCGGCAGCTTCCCGGAATGCTGACTTCATCCGTTTTCGTCCGGTTGATAATATAACCCGGAAACGACCGGGTGTCAACGACAAATGAGGTTCGGAAAACCGGTTCATTTTGCCCGGTTTCCACTACGAAAAAAGCGCGGCGTCGCAATCAGCGGCACCGCTCCTCCGAAGGAACTGAAAAACCGGACAGCCGATTATGGTTTCGGTGCCGGGGGGGGCGGCGGCACCGGCGCGTCCGGGTTCGGTCGTTTGGGCCGATCATCGCGAAATTCCCGGGGCGGCCGATCGCCGGGAAAGAATTTTCCCGCGAGCACCGCCTCGGTCTGCGCGTCAATGGCAGCCTCCGCATTAGCGGCGCGTTTGGCAAGTTCACTCTCAAGTTCGGCGGCTCGACGTTTCATTTCCTGAAGCTGGGCGGTACTTTCGTTGAGGTGATTACGAAAATCCTCGGCGAGCATGCTGCGTACCTTGCTTTTGATCTCAGCGCGAATTTTTTCGTCACTGGTACGGTTATAGTCGGCCAGCAGTCCGCGCAGTTCCTCCTGGCGTTTCTGCTCCGCCGCAAAGAGGGCCTCGGCCTTTCCCCGGAGTATCGTCCGGAACTGTTCGGGATCCTCCCGCTGAAGTTTGACCAGCATGGTGCGCTCTTCCTCGCTCATCTGCGAAAACGCCCGCCACATCAGGAAATTCTGTTTGCGCGGCGACATCTTGCGTTCTGCCGGAGTGGCGTCGGGAGCAGGTTTCTCCTGGCGCGGGGCGGGCGGAGCCGCGTCTCCCTGAGGAGCCGGGGGAGGCGGGGGAACATCCTGAGCAGACGCGATGGCCGTCGTCAATACGGACACCAAAAGCAATGAGAATAATTTTTTCATTCCTCTTCCTTAAAATCCGGCCAGTATACGCTCTCCGGCCATTTCATTGATTCGTATCTGTCCGGCATTGAGTTCACAACTCAGATTATAGCCGTCCTGATCGATTCGCGACCAATCCGCAAGGGCCAGCAACTGCTCCTGGTCAAATTGGTTTGTATTCGCGGGCTGGGGGTGGTTTCCCGGCTGATCATTCCAGGCGCGTTCGGGGAGCAGCAGAAAAACTCCGGCCGCCAGCAGCAGCGCCGCCGCCGCCGACAATACCCGCCGCAGTTGACGCCGCCAGCGCCATCCGGCGGCTTCGGCGGCTGCCGCCATCAGAATCCGCCGGTCGAGCTGCTCCGGCGGAGTCCGATGCGTCAACGACTCGAGTTTCAGAAATTTTTTCATTTGCACATCCCTCCTGATCGATTCCCTCCGAATTTTCCTGAACAACGAATTGATGAAATCCGTTATTCCGGACCATCCGGCAGGCGTTCGAGAATAAACCTTCTCAGGTTCCGCATTGCATAATGCATCCGGCTCAGAACCGTGTTGAGCGAACACTCCTGAATCGCGGCAATCTCCTTGAATGCCAGTTCCTGCTGCCGTAACAGAAATACTTCGCGCTGTTCCTCCGGCAACCGGGCCACCGCTTCGGCAACCACCTCCTGCATTTCCCGCGAATCCAGCGGATGAATCGCTCCCATGCGTTCCGGAGCCGGAATCTGCGGCGGGTTCTCCGCGTCGAGCTCCATGAACAGCTTTTCCGAACGGTTTCGCCGCAACCGGTCGATGAAAATATTCCGCGCCAGCCGGAAAAGCCAGGCGCTGAAGCGACCCTGATCGCGGTAACCCGGCAGTTTGGCCACTACCCGCAGCCATGTCTCTTCGAAAACCTCGTCCGCTTCATGGCCATCCTGGATCAGATTGTTCAGAAAACCATAGAGCTGACGGCGATAACGATGATAAAGCGCTTCAAACGATCGCTCATCGCCGGAGACGAAATTTCGAATAAGCTCAATATCCTCCGGATCGTTTTTTTTCGTCACGCTGTCGTTTCCGCAGTCTACTCTTTTCATAATAATTAACGCGCTGTTTTCGGAAAAATTTTCTTCCGATCCGAAAAAAACCAGTTCCAACTTGAATCCGCCGCTTTTTCCAGTCGTTGTGCGGAGAAAACTTGACATCCTGTCTTACCGGGGGTAATTTATCACGATTTCAAGCGTTTGCAACCCCGGAGAGGAGGAAAATTGTTCAGATGTGGAAACAGCGGAATCTTCTGCGGACAGTGGTGATATTGACGGCGCTGGCACTGCCGGAGTTGTTCACCGCCTGCTGTGAACGAATGGAACGAGAACCGCACCATCCTCCGGATTCCAGCGTGAACGCGCAGTTCTCCGTGCCTGCCGATGGTCCGGTGGACTCTTTTCTCGAACGTTCTGAAAACCGCCGCCGTCAGCGACGCCGGGCGCTTGAACCGCTGCGCCCGGAACCGCAATATCGGATTCTGCCCTGAAGAGAGGTGAAAAATGTTCAAAAGTTATCTGTTAACCGGAATGATTTCGGCGCTGCTGGCGACCGGATCCGGCTGTGCGTGGTTCCGCTCCTTTTTCGAATCCGAACCCCTCGAACGCGAGGGCGGCAAAACCGCCGCCAGTTCGAAAAGCGACGATGCGGGCAGCGACAATTCCTTCTTCTGGATCACCTCCCCCGAACGGCGCGACGGACTCGACAAGGAGACCAGTTCGGCGCTTTCCGACGAAGAGAACGCGGTGGTCAAGGAGGCGATCGACTCCTCATACCGCCGCGATCCGGAGGTGGAGATGTTGCGCCGCCGCAATGCCGAGGGGCGGGAAGAGCGGCGGCGGGATGTGTTCGGTTTCTGAAGTTCGCGGGGGGGGTGGCGGCGGCTTCAAAAAACGTGCTGAAGAGCTGCGTTAACCCCAGCTTGTTCCAGAACGAAGCCATGGTGGGCGGCGGCTTCAAAAAACGTGCTGAAGAGCTGCGTTAACCCCAGCTTGTTCCAGAACGAAGCCATGGGGGCGGCCGCTTCAGAGAAACGTACTGAAGAGCTGAGCCGCTTCGGCCGCTCTCTCCGGCGAACCGCCGCAAAATTCAAAACCGACTCTCCCGCGATAAGTGGTGCGGGAGAGTTCGCGGATGAACTTCCGATAATCGATGTGCATCCCTTCTCCCGGGAACCCGCGCTTCTCCAGTGCGGCGACGTGGAAATGGGTGATTCGTTTCTGCTTTTGGTCGAAGTGTTCCAGCGGGCGGGCGCCGGCCCGGCACATGTGGTACACGTCGTAGAGCAGTGAGAAGCGCGGGGTGTCGAGAACTTCCGCCAGGGCGAAGCCGAACTTCTCGTTATCGGCGAGGTAGTCCCGGTGATCGAAGCTGTTGAGCATTTCGAAGATCAGTCTGGTTCGGCACCCCTTCAACTCGTCGAGCAGCCGGGAAAGCCCGCGTACGCAGTTGTCGAATCCGGCGGCGTCTTCAAGGCCGTTGCGGTTGCCCGAGAAGACGATCAGATCCGGGATCCCCGCCCGCTCAAGTTCAGCTGCCAGCGGTACGATTTCCGCGATCAGCCGGTCATGATTGGCCGGCTCGGAGAATCCCTTCTGCATGCCGGGGCCGCTGTGGTTGATAATCTCCAGCCCCGCGTCCCTGGCAATCGTCCACCGGGAAGGATCGACCATTTCCACGGCGGTGATTCCGTGGGAGGCGAGGAAACGGTAATATCCGGCTGCGTCGGCATCCGTGTTGAGGAAACACCAGTCCGGCACACTGAATTTCAGGGTAAAACCTGCCATGCTGTTTTCTCCTTTCACGCTTCGCGGTTCCAGTCGATGATTGCGCCGAGCAAGCGATCACGTTCAGCGATGCAGGTCTGATAGATCTGCTGCGGGTTGCTGAAACTGAAGCGGTGGGTAATCAGGCCACTGGTCTTCATCCGGCCGTCAATCAGCATCCGGAAAAAGAGCCGGGTGATACTGCGGGTGTTCCACTCCGGGGATTCGTGAGGATCGTGGGCGCCGACAATAGTCAGGCCGGCGGTGATTACATCCGAAGTCAAATGCTGGCGCTCCGGGTAACCGGTGTCGCCGAGCAGCACCACCCGGCCGAACTTCGCCGCAGTGTGCAGGACTTCCGGAAAAACGGCCGGGTTTCCGGTGGAATCGAGGACGATTTCGGGGAGTTCTCCGTCGAAAATTTCCCGGATTTTCTCCCGGACCGAATCATCAAGTCTGCCGGTGACGGGGATCACGCCACCGGGCAAAGCGGTTAGTTTGGTTGCTGCCGCATCCACCATCGCCACGCGATCCGCGCCGGCGGCCAGTGCCCAGCGGGCGGAGAAGTGACCGATGACCCCGGCGCCGATCACTGCCACCCGGCTGCCGAGCCGGTATCCGGCAACGCGTGCTCCCATCGCCGTGATTTTAGCGAAGGCGAAAAATATCGCGTCATCATCGGCGACATCGTCAGGAATTGAACAGCACCGCGATTCGTCAACCAACGAATGCGAGGCATGGGTACTGCGATGGGCAACCCGGTCGCCGGGGTGGAGCGAGACGACATCCGGTCCACATTTCTCCACGACGCCGATGCTGGCGTAGCCTGGGTAAAACGGGTATCTAACCCAGGCGTCCCAGTGGGTGCCGGGCGAAAACAGCCGGGAAAAGACGATCCCTTCGGTGCCGGGGCTGATGATGCTTAAGCGGTTGCGGATCAGTACCTCGCTGCCGACGGGATCGACGAATTGACGGCTGGAGAGGGCGGCGGTTCTCTCTCCGGTGAAGACGATTTCTTCTGCTTTGATTGTCATGTCGTTTTCCTCTGCGGTTGACAGACGGCGTTCCCTTGCCGTCACTGTTTAAACGATGTGGCTGCGGACGGGGTCCTGCCGGGGTGGGTTCCCGCGGTTGGTTTTCGCTG
>CAKUKT010000055.1 GCA_934663655.1 uncultured Victivallaceae bacterium | reverse complement strand
CCTCCACATCCACATTCTGGCCGACATTCAACTGCCCCTCGGTAATGAGCGTCAGCCCCTCTCCGATCGTCACCGTCGGCAGATAGTCGTTCGGGATCGGCTTGAACTCGGAATCAAGCTTGTAAACGTTCATCAGATAGAACCGTTCGCCGTTGATCGTGACCGTACGCGCCGTCCCGTCGGTCGTCAGTGCCAGATCCGTATCGGTATACAGATAGTACCTCGTGCCGGAAACGCCGCTCTCACTGTCCGTGGCGAAGATGATCTCGGCCGTATCCTGATTAGCCGTCGCGTTGGAGCCGAAAACGGCGATGGCGTCGGCGAAAGTACCGAACGCATTCGTTCCGATCGTGTAACTGCCGCCGTCATATTCGACCACGGTCCGGTCGACAAGCGAACTCCAGTCGCTGTTGACGACAAAGGTCGTCGTATCGAGGTTGGCAAGCTCGGCGACCAGTCCCGTTTCCGCATCGTAATCGAACACGAATCCGTTGTCCCCGGCAACCCCGAGCGTGTAGAGCTCATCTCCAAACCGGAACTGCGTCCCCTCGCCGAACGACATTGCACCGGTCGCAGCAAACGTGTATGGAGTGTACAGTTCAGCCGCCGCGTCGGAAACGCTGATGACCGAGTTTTCAAATGTCACTCCGGTGAAGTTGACGGTTCCGCCGTTGAAACTCACGTCGTCAAAGCCGTTGATCACCGTCATGGAAGCGGTGTAATCCCCGACATTGTCGAAGCTCAACGTCGAGCTTCCCGCAATGGTTCCTGTCGTATCCGCAGCATATACGCCGCCCAGAATTTCTCCGCCGGAGATGGAGATCGTCGAATTTCCGGCGATCGAACCTCCGATCGATCCTCCGTAAACATCTTTCATAATCGTACCAGACACGATCGAAACGGCAACATCTTCCTCAACCGTCGAGGTCGATTTGCCGCCGGACGCGTAGCCGCCGGCAATGACATTGCCGTTGACCGTGGCACCGTCAACCGTTACCGTGGCGCTGGCAACACTGCTGTCAACCGCGGCACCTTTCTCGTGGAAATCGTAAGCGTAGCTGCCGCCGAACACATCGCCGGTAATCGTTCCGCCTGTCAGCGAAACGATCGTTTTTCCGCTTTCCGAAATCAATTTACTGTCAGCGCCATCTTTGCTGTTCGCATAGGCTGCGCCGCCGCCGAACACATTTCCGGCGATCGTTCCGCCTTCGATGTTCACGGTGGTGACTCCCTGCGTATGCGCCTCGACTGTTCCCGTCGCCCAGTTCACCCAGCTGCCGCCGAAGACATTCCCCTGAATATCCGCGTCGCCCGAAATGACCACGGAAACATCACCGGTGATCGTGCTGCTGTTGCCGCTGTCCTTGTCTTTCCCGCCGCCGACCACATAGCTTCCGCCCTGCACATCGCCAGTTACCGTGCCGCCGGAGACTTTCACTTCCGTCGAGTCGATCGTGGCTTCCGAACCCCAGGCGGTGTAGCCGCCGCCCTGCACGTTTCCAACCGTACCGCCGGTCATGTTGATGTGCGTGCCGCCGGTGATATTGGAGACCGATTTCAGAAGGCCGCTGTTACTGTAAGTGTGAGTTCCACCGTAGACATCGGTAATCTCTCCGCCGCTGATGTTGATCCAGGTTCCGCCCTCGATCGTGATTCCACCGGCAGTGTCGGTTTCGGAAGTGTCGCTGCGGGAGAGTCCGCCGCCCATCAGGCCGTCGGTTCCGATCGAGCCGCCGGTCACATTCGTCGTAACTCCGTTCTTGACCGTGACCCAGCCGCCGTGCATGGCCTGCCCGGCAGCATAAACAACATCCGTCAGCTCCCCGGAAATGTTGAGCGTCACAGACTCATGTGTCGCAGAACCCTCATACCAGACCTGGGCGCCTCCGAAAAGAGCGACTCCGGAACCGGCAGAATTTCCGGCATAGTTGATTTCCACATCGCCGGTCGTCAGATTGCCTGCTTCCATTTTCGCCGCAGCCATGCGCCCGGAAACCGTAACATCTTCCCCGATATTGAGCGTGATGTTTCCGGCCGTGTAATCGCCTTCGGCATTGACCGCCGCACCGTAGATCCGGCTGACGTCGCCGTTTACATAATCGAGATTGACATCGCCTGTACTCTCGTTCTGTGCTCCGCCGAACACGTAGTTGTTGAACTTGACCGCGGTATCCGCCGTCCCGATTTCCACCACGTGCCCGTTGAAATACTGGTCGCCGTTCCAGGTCCCGTCAACCACCAGAATCTTAGTCGAAATATCCGTCGCGGCCGCATCCGTAATGCTGCCGAACGCATTCGTCCCGATTTGATAGAACTTGCCGTTGTAGAGAACAACGCTGCCGGCGGCGTAATCGGCCCAGTTGCTGTTGGCCAGAACCGTATCGGCCGCGGTTTCAATCGTCGCGGAACTCGTTCCGTCGGTCAGCGTGAGGGTGAAGCTCTGGCCCGGATTGCCGGAAATCAGGGTTGCGCCGTTGAACCCGCTCAAATCACTGTCGGTCACCTTGACCGTGACCGTCCCGACCGCGCTGTCGCTGCCAGTCAGATTGATCAGCGTACCATTCGCAAGCTCTTCTTTCGTCACCTCGAAAGTGAGAGCGTCCGCCGTCAGCTGCGCCGCCGTGATGCCGGAGGTGAAAATTCCGTTGCCGGTGATCTTAAGCGCGCCGTCGGAAGTCACACCCGCAATCTGCGTTCCATCCTGAACGTCGATCGTCGCGCCTTTCACGATACCATTAGCTGTCACACCACCGGCAAGATTATTACTGCCGCCCCAAACTTTAAGCGTGGCTGTTCCTCCCACGGCGGCAGTTTCACTGCCAAGATTTACATTGCCATTCACAGTGGTAGTACCGGAAATATTGACTGTCACATTACCGGTTACCTCGCTGCTATCTCCTCCACCATAAACATCTCCGGAAATTGTGGCATCGGAAATGTTCAACGCGGCAGTTCCGACGGTCCCATTAGCGTAACCACCACCGTAAACGTTGTTCAACATCGTTCCACCGGTGATCGTAACCGTCGCAGAAGTTGTAACGTCGCCCTCCGTACCTCCACCGTAAATATTGCCGGAAACTACCCCTCCGGAAACCCGTATCGCAGCGTTTTCGACCGTCGAATACCCGATGTCGTCCGTTCCGCCCGCACCGCCGCCGTAAATGCTGCCGACCGAGCCGTCCTTCACTTCGATGGAGGCTGTGCCCACCGCCGCGTACTTGCTGCCCGCGTAGATGTCGGCAGCCTCTCCGCCGTCCACAACGATGGCGATGCTGCCGGTCGAAAGCTGCGAACCGCCGTAAATCTTGCCGGTGACTTCGCCGCCGGTGAGGTTGATCTTCACGCTCTTCGCCTCGAACACTCCCGGAACCTTGCCCGCCGAGGAGTTGCCGCCACGGATCGAAGAAACCGTTCCGCCGGTCACATCGATCTGAATGTTCCCGACCGAAGTCCCGTTCGCATCGCCGTTATTGAGACCGTAAACATCGGCGACGACTCCATCTTCAACCACGATGGAGATGTCGTCCGCAACCTCATGAACCGCCCGGCCGCCAGTGATATTGCCGACCGACGCATCGTCAGCGCTGTTCACATGGATGAAAACATTGCCGTTCACCGTGTTGCCGTCGCCGGCACCGATGATCTCCGCGCCGGAAGCGCCGTCGACCACCTCGAACGTGATGTTGCCAGTGATCGTACTCTGCTGGCCGCCGCCGACAATGGTTCCGTAAGCGCTGTCCACGACAATGCGCAGCGCGTTCGCATCCTCATCCGCACCGTCGTTTACCGTATTGCCGACACCGCCGAAGTAGAGGTTGCCGAGCGACTTGCCGCCGGTCGCGTTGATCGCGGAAAGCGTCATATCGAAATCTTCCGCCGCAGCCGCATTGCCGTTGCCGCCGAAGTAAATCGTTCCCAGAACTTTCGATGCGTCGTCGCCATTGCTCTGAATCGTGACGTTGTTCCAGTTGGCGAACACCTTGAGGCCGGTCGTCGTCGTCGTCGTGCTGTTGATGGTGATGTCTTTCGCCGTGCGGTCACCGTTCAGCTCGACCGTTCCGGCCGCGCCGCCGGAATGAGCGAGATTGACCGTGTCATTCAACGTGGTATTGAGTTTGATCGTATTGCCGGAAACCACATCGAACTGCCCGGTGTAGCCGGAGATGTCTCCCGTGAGGACAACTTCGGTCCCGGCATTCTGCACCCAGGCTTTGATCATGCCGTTGCCGACAATTGTCTGGTCATAGACGAACGTCCCCGCGGCGTTACAGGACATCGTTCCGTTGTTGATGATCTGCGACGCGTTGGCAAAACCGCTTTCGACGCTCTCCATCTGCACGCCGTTGGCGATTTCAAGGATGCCGGTGAACGCACTGTTGTCACCGCTGACGATCAGCGTCCCGGACCTCTTGATCGTACCGGCTCCGGAAATGACCGTATCGCCCAGACCGAACTGATTCGCGTTGGCGAAATGGCAGGTGCTCCCCTCCATGACGGTCAGTTTGCCGACATTCGTGAAACTCTTCGAACTCTTGCTGTCGAAATTGTTATAGGCGGTAAGATCGACCGTCGAATTGCCGACGATCGACACTTCCTCCAGATCGGACAGGAAAATGTTGCAGGAACCATTCACGTTGTTGAAGACCACAACCGTGGAACCGTTCCCCTTAATGTAAGTACGGTAGGCGCCGATGTTGCTGCCGTCGGTGATGTCGTTGAAGGTGATCGTGTTCTTGCCGGAGGCGGCACTCATGTCCACGGTCTGATTTCCCGGCCAGGACACCTTGCCGGTCACCCGCAAATCCAGTGTATCCGCGGTAATCGCCGAGGCGGCATCCTTCATATTCGCGAACGCATTTTCTCCGACCTTATAGAAGTTGCCGTCCGGCCCGAGAACCGTATTATGCCCAGCATACTCGGCATTCACCAGGATCAGCGCGACTCCCGAAACCGGATCGGTGGACTCTCCAACATTCAGCGCACCGTTCCCGTACGTCTTTGTCAACGCGCCGTCCGGACCGTAATTGTTGCCGGCCAGCATGATATTGGAATCGCTGTTGCTGACGATATCCGTATTGTTCTGATCGATCACGTTCCCGGTGATGGTCAGATTGCCGACGTTCGTAACCTCGGAGATATAGACGCCGGTGTAGTTTCCGGTAATGGTGTTGCCCGTGACGGACATCGTTCCCTCGTCCCCGTCGTTGCGCAAAACCAGCGCCCCGTCATCCTTGCTCTCTCCACGGCAATCGCTGATGTCGTTGCCGGAAACAACATTCGTGCCGGTGGTAACACCACCAAACTGCAATCCATTACGATCGGTGTTGGAAAGCACATTTTCCGCGACGGTATAATTTCCGCCGCTCTCAAATTGCGCAAGATGATGCGAGAAACCGTTGATCGTATTACCGGAGACCACAGCCCCATCCACGAAGCGCAGATAAAGACCGTTCTGCGCCGTCGAAGATCCGCCGCCCGTGATCGTATTGTTCATGACCTTCACATTGGTCGAGAAATGCGAAGAACTGCCGGTTCCGAAAGCAACACCGGTAGCCTTTACGCCGTCGGCCATCACGCCGCTGCAATCAATCGTGTTGTTGACCACCGAAATATTCTGCAGCGGAGCTCCGGCTCCGCCCGCGGTGAGATAAACACCGGCCGCCAGCGGCATTTCGCCGCTGCCGTAGCAGTTCTGGTTCGTCGGAGCAATCGCGAATCCATCAATGGTAACATTGTCGGCGCCGATGCCGAAGCTCCTCACCGCCGAAACATGTCCTTCCGCGCCGTTGATCGTAATTCCCTTGGAAATCGTGACGTCTTCCGCGTAGGAACCGGCCGCGACATTGACTGTTGCGCCGTCCGCGGCCGCATCGACCGCCGCCTGAATGCTCCCGAACGCATTCAGACCGACCCGGTAATTCTTGCCGTCGACCTGCACAACCGTACCCTCGGCGAGGCTGGCCCAGTCGTCATCGACGAACAAAGTATCGGTCGAAGTTTCCAGCGCTTCAAACACATAACCGCCGGCCGTCTCGTCATAAACAGGCGCCTGCGTCGGATTGGTCACCGTGGTCGGGTCGACCGTACCGGTTCCCGTCGTCTTGATCGTGGTTCCCTCGGCAACTTCGGAAAACAAAACATCTTCCAGCGTGCCGCCGGAAATCGTAATCTCTCCGGAAATGGAAAGCCCGTCCGTCGCATTCTTGATGACGGCATTGCCGTCACCTGCGCCATTCATAACCACATCCGTCAGATTGATTGAGACCTTATCAACCCGATTGCTGATCGCAATACTCCCGGCATTGCCGCCGGTTCCCTGGCCGACGACGAGAGTGGAATTCTCAATGGTCATCGGAACATCTTTGTTCACTTCAATGCCGCTGCCGTCCCAGCTGCCGAATCCGGCACCGCCGACAATCTCGGAATCAGTAACGGTAATCTGCGTACACCCGGTGTCCTGATGCGTATAGATTGCCGTACCGCCGATCCCCCAGTTCCCGCCACTTTCGTTGAGGGCGTCTCCGCCGTAAATTTTGGAGCTGTCGGAAATGGCCAGCGTGCCATAAAATGAGTTGGAGACGTTGATTGCAACATCCGCATTGGACCAGTTGCTGCCGCCGCCGGTAATCGTGCTGCCGAAAATCATCACATCGGCAGTTCCGCCCAGCTGAAACGCGACTTCTCCCTCGACAAACAACTGGCTCTGGTATCCGGTGAACGTCGCGTCCGTCTTGCCGTAACCGCCCGTTACAGTGGAGTTTTTAATTGAAATCGTACCGCCGGAAGCAGCATAAGCGTTGATGGCTTTCCCCGCACTGTTCGTGCCTATGTTTCCGCAACTATCATTGTGCGTGAGCGTTCCGCCGATGATTTCAGAGTTGCTGATATAAAGTCCACCGGTGGAGACGTACGTGATTGCGTCAATGGAACTTCTCTGATTGAGAACCTCCCCGCCGTCCACCGTCACCCCGTCGAGCCGGAGGACGCTTTCTCCAGCAGTAGAAATAACGGAACTTCCGGAGGTCGCAGTCATCGTCCCATTCTGGAACTTGACATCGGCATTCCCCTGAATTTCGATATTGCCGGTGAGCGTGAATTTGCTCAACTCAAACACCTGATTCTGGCTGAGGCTCAGTTTGGAGGAGAGCGTCACATTGTCGAGCAGCGTAATCGTGTCGCCCGCGCCCGACGCAGTAAGCGCCTCATTGAGAGTCTTGTAACGGACGCCGTTGACCGAGGCGACATAACCCGTCTCGTCCACGTTCAGCGTGACGTTGCCATCGGAATAACTCTTGCTGTCAGGATCGTACGTGAAAGCCATGGTTCTTTTCCTTTTTATTTACAAAACTGTTTTTTATATTTAAAATATTCTTTTATTACCAACAAGTTATTCCGTAATGGAAAGATGAGTCCGCCACCGGCCTCCGAGTCGAAACGCCGGACCGACAGCGGACAAAACAATCACCGGACGGCATGCTCCCGGAAACCACTCCGAGACGCCCCGCCGCCACCGGCGCCAGAACAGGAATCCCGGAATAAAAAATATGAGAACAGCTGAACGTTGCTTCAAAACGCTTCCACTGTTCTCTTGTTATTTTCTGCAGTACCATATTCATCAAGCGCTTACTGCCGGCGCAAAAACGATAACCAATCATAGCCGGAGCCTCCTTTCCCGACGATAGAGATGCTGCAGATTTACCCCGGAATCCCGGAAACAATTCAGAAAAACGGTCCGAACCCGCCGAACCGCTTTTCTGAATTTTGCGGACACCGTGAGGGAAATCTGCCCCAGACAACGCATGTCCGCAATAAAACGAAAGATGGAACTCTCTTCTGAAACCACCCGGAGCGAAACCACGTCCACACCGGTCAAAGCCCCGTGGACGCCGATTCCATGTTCCGGCCGGTCGCCGCCCCGGCGAACCGGAGCATGATACAGAAACGGGGAAACGCCGCTGTCCGCACCGCAAACAGCAGCCAGCGCGCCGAAAACCCGGCTCGCCACCCATTTCAATTGTATCAATTTGGATTCCATCTGTTCAGATAATTCAGAGGATTATTTACTTCTTGCCCTTGCCCTGAGCCGCGTTTTCATTCTTCTGAAGCACTCCGGCCTCGAGCAGCTTGTCGATCAACTGCTGCATGGAGTTGAAAGCACTCAGAAATCCCTGCGGCGGCATGATAATGCGAACGTTGCTCTGCGGGACCGGAGCCTGTCCGTCCGCTTCGGGCTGGAGCGTCACAAAGTCGTAACGAACCATCCCGCCGGCAAAATGAATCTGACCGATGCCATCCGCGAAGATTTCTTTCTTTTCACTCATTTCTCTGAAACCTTTCCTTGTTGTTTGAAGGTATTTAGAAATAAAAATGCCGCGACGACCTGATGAAAAAATCGCGCGGCATTCTGCCAATTACAGCCAATGATAATACGGAAACGGTGGAAACCGCAGAGACTTTTCCCAAGTTCGAAAAACACCAGAGTAACGCCAACGCGAACAGACATTGCGCTGCTGAAATCAAACTGGTTGCTCCGGCTTCAACTACCATCTGCACAAGCCCGCCCTCCCGGAAAAACACCTGATGATCACTAAAAAGTGAACAGGAAAGAGACGAAAAAAACTCTCTTTTCACCCACGTTCACCCTTAATATAATTATCGCCTTGAAAAAATGCAACCCCCGAAAAACATTTTTTTCACGATATTTTTCCGTTGAAATTTCCCCGTCCGCCCCTCGCAACCTCCCGCCCTGCCCCGGAGTAGATTGACAATTCGTTGAAATAAAATGGATTAACCTGCAGGAACCGTTGCGCTCAACAACAATATCCAACGGTAAATTTCCAGATCGATTTTTCAGCCGTCCCAGCCCACCCCCTCACCGTCCCCACAAAAAAAATGCCCGGAAGGTCTCCCCCTCCGGGACAATTTCTCTGGTCATCAATCCGGTTTCAACAATCGAGTTCGTCCAATACCGTTACCCGATTCTGATCATTTGTTCACCGCAGCATTGCTGCCGCCGCTGCGTCACCGGCAATGCTGGTTGCCGGGACAGCCGTGGCCGTGATGTCCGCCGCAATCGGTGTTTTCGTAGTGATGAAACACTCCGCCGGAAAAATGACGCGGCGCACAAAACGCCATCGCCGCAAACACCAGCACCACCAGACCAATCGCCACCAACATTTGTTTCATCTTCACTGCCCTCCTATTCCATTAAAAAACTGATTGTGCACACTATATTAATATAATGCCGTATGAACGTTTTGCAACCCCCTGCCGCACTATCTTTCGTGCCCCCTCCTCACGCTATTTCCCCGCCGCCGTCCCTCCACCGCAATTCAACGCACGAATCTTAGCCACCGACTCTCCGGATACCCCCGCCGCCAACAGAAGTTCCGCCAGCAACCCGGACTTGGCAGCACAATAACCATCGATATCCGCGGGAAATTGCGCCGCCAGTTGCCGTTTCAGTTCGCCGTAACGACGCGCCTCCTCCGGGTGCGATCGCAGATAATCGCGCAATTTGCGATGGTTGGTCAAATGTATCGAATCCGGATGACAGACGTAAAAATTGTGACGGAAAGGCAGCCGAAGACTCTCCGTGAACATTTCCCGTCCCGGCAAGCCACCGTCGCCGCGATGATAAAATCCCAGCGTTTCCAGTTCATCCCGAATCGCCGGCCAGAATGAAAAATCCGCCGGAATATAGTCTGCGTCAATCACCGGCTTGGCCGCCAACCCCGGCACCGCCGTACTTCCAACATGCTCAACCACGCCACCGAAACGCGCCGTCAGCGGAGCAAGCAGTTTTTCAAGTTCCGCAAATTGTTCCCTCCATCCGGGACGATATTCCACCACCTCCACCCGGGGGGTGCGCCGCACGTACAGCAGATGCCTCATCGTCCGGTGATTGTAAATCTTGTCGTAACTGCCCTGCACCCTCATGCCGATCCGTTCCGCCACCCGGATGGAGGAGTGATTCGCCGGACGGATATCCGCAATCACCCGCGGCGCGCCAAGTTCATCGAAAGCATATTCCATCGCTGCCGCCGCCGCCTCGGTCGCATATCCCCTCCCCCAATAACGCCGGGCCAGCATCCAGCCGATACCGAAGTGGCTGACGCCGAACACCGCTTCCCTGATCAAACCGATCTGGCCGACACCGCGTCCGGTTTCCCGTTCAAAGGCCAGCCAGTAACCGCAGCCGTCGCGCCGGTAACGCGCAATATTGCGTTCTATCCATTCAACCACTTCCCGGTCGGAGAACGCATGTTCCCAGGCATACATGACTTCGATATCCTGAAGCATCGTACTGAGCAGCGGGAAATCCGCCATATTCATCTCCCGCAGATAAAGCCGTTTTGTTTCAAGAACCGTTTCAACCGGATTTTCAACAGCGCGTTTATCCGTTTTCATCGCCGCTTCCAGCCCTCCCGCTATCTGAACGCCCCCGGAATTTCACCGCATATTTCCGATGCTCGACACTGAAATCACGACAGATCAGCGACCCGAACGCAGGATGAACCACCTCGTCGGGATCGACCTCGACAACGGCAAGCCGCTCCTCTTCACCGGTTCCGGCCAGTTCCACCCCGTCCGGAGAGACGATCCGGCTGTGCCCATAGAATTTTTCCGGTCGACCGGCAAAATTCTCACTGCCGATCCGGTTGCAGCTGATTACAAACACCTGATTCTCCCGGGCTCTGACCGGCAGAATCGTCGGTGTCGCCGACCCGCCGAAACTCGCCGAATTGCAGAAAATCCGTGCTCCCTGCTGCCGGAGCAGTGCCCCGAACTGCGGAAACCAGCAATCAAAACAACTCATCATGCCGACCTTCATCCCGCCAGGAAGTTCCACCACCCCGATCGCTTCCCCAGGACGGAAGAACTGTTTTTCATACTCGGGCAGGTGCACCTTGCGCTGATAACCGATCAGCCCGCCGGAATCAACCATTACCGCCGTGTTGTACAATCCGTCATCACCGAGTTCGGGAAACGTCCCGGTGACCACGCCACCGATCGCCACCGCCTGTTCGCGCAGAAAAGCGACGGTACGGCCGCCGACAAGCCTCTCTGCAAACGGCAGAAGTTCCGAT
>CAKUKT010000054.1 GCA_934663655.1 uncultured Victivallaceae bacterium | reverse complement strand
CTGGAGGAGTGGGGGCCGCAGATTGAAACCGATGCGCTGTTTCCGGAAAAGAGCAATGTTGAGTTTGTGGAAACGCTGTCCAGCGACCGACTGCGGATGCGGGTATGGGAACGCGGCTGCGGAGTGACGCTGGCCTGCGGTACCGGCAGTTGTGCGGCGGCGGTGGCCGGGGTGCGCACCGGGCGCAGCGGGCGGGAGGTGACGGTGGTGCTCGACGGCGGAGAGCTCGGCGTTGAGTGGAGTGAAGCGGATAATCATGTATATATGCGCGGTCCGGCGGTCGAGGTGTTCACCGGGGACTGGCCGGACGCGGTGGAGGGGTGAAGATGTTCAGAATCAACGAACACTATCAGGAGCTTGGCGAAAACTATCTCTTTTCGGAGATCGCCCGCCGGGTGGCTGCCTACCGGGCCGCTCATCCTGGAGAGGAGCCGATCCGGCTCGGGATCGGCGATGTGACGCTGCCGCTGGTGCCGGCGGCGGTCGAGGCGATGCAACGGGCCGCCGCCGAGCTCGGAAACCGGGAGAGCTTCCGGGGATACGGGCCGGAACAGGGGTACGATTTCCTGCGGGAAGCGATCTGCGCGGCCGATTATGCGCCACTGGGAGTGGAAATCGATCCCGGGGAGATTTTTGTCTCCGATGGCGCGAAGTGTGATGTCGGCAACATCCAGGAACTCTTTGCTCCGGAGGCGGTGGTCGCCATCTGCGACCCGGTTTATCCGGTTTATCGTGACAGCAACATCATGGCAGGGCGCGGCGGGAATATCCGTCTGCTGCCCTGTCTGCCGGAGAGCGGGTTTCTGCCCGAAATTCCCGCGGCGGGGTGCGATCTGGTTTATTTGTGTTCGCCGAACAATCCCACCGGGGCGGCGTTCACGCGCGACGAATTGTCGAAGTGGGTTGACTACGCGCACCGTTGGGGGGCGCTGTTGCTTTTTGACAGCGCTTATGAGGCGTTTGTGACCGATCCGGAGGTGCCGCGTTCGATATACGAATTGCCGGGAGCGCGGGAGGTGGCGATCGAATTTCGTTCATTTTCGAAAACGGCCGGGTTCACCGGGGTGCGCTGTGCGTACTGTGTGGTTCCGCGGGCGCTGCCGCAGAACCTCAATCATCTCTGGCTGCGGCGCCAGACGACGAAGTTCAACGGGGTATCCTATGTGGTGCAGCGTGCCGCGGAGGCGGTTTGTCTGCCGGAGGGGAGGGCACAGCTTGCCGGCCAGATCGCTTTTTACCGGGAGAACGCCGCGCTTATCCGCGACGGACTTGAACGGGCCGGTTACCGGGTCTGCGGTGGAGTAAATTCCCCCTATGTGTGGTGGGAATTGCCGGGGCGGTGTGACTCATTTGCTTTTTTTGATCGGCTGCTCGAACGCTGTCGGGTGGTCGGAACGCCGGGAGCCGGGTTCGGAAGCTGTGGAGAGGGATTTTTCCGGTTGACCGGCTTCGGGGACCGGGAGAGCACCATTGAAGCGGTCCGGAGGGTTGCCACGGAATTATGAACGTGGTTAAGCCGGAGGCGGATCGCGGTGCGGCGATTGTCGCCGGATGCCCCGGCACTCTGTGAAGATTTTGCACTTCAGAGCAACGGATAAGCGGGAGTGAGGAAAATTTTTCAAAAAAATTAGCCAACTCTAATTGACAATCCCCAAAGGCGTGATATATTGGATAAAGGAAATCAGGCGCAATTTGAAACTGCCGATTCGCGGTTGCCGGGAGTGCCTTTTTTTTAGGGTAAGTTAATTAGTCTTGGCGAAGTAATCGTGAAGATTGTTGTTAAAAAGCAATGATTCTGTCAACCTCTCCATCTCCGGGGAATCCGGATGTTATAAGTTTATTTTCAGAGTTGGTCAATAGTTAAATTGTGAGGTGTCAAGATGTTTGGTAAAAAATGCTCCTGCTGCGGCGGACACGGCGGTCAGGGCGGAAAAGAGTATACCGTCCCGACCGGCAAGCAACTTTCTCTTGCCGAACTTCCGGTCGGGGTTACCGCGACAATTGTAAAAATCATGCCGGAGACACGCGGACGCAAGAAGTTCGCCGACGTCGGCCTGGTCGCCGGGGCGGAGCTGCTGCTGGAAGCCAGGGCTCCTTTTGGTGGACTGCTCCGGGTCAAGGTGCTGGAGACCAGCATGGCGCTCCACCGCGATGATGCAGCCGGTATCGTGATGAAGCGGGAAGATGAAAAATGAAGAAACGCTATCGTATTGTTCTCGCCGGCAATCCCAACTGCGGCAAAACCTGCATCTTCAACGCGTTGACCGGTGCGCGCCAGCATGTCGGCAACTATCCCGGGGTGACCGTGGAGAGCAAATCCGGAACCTTTCTGCTCAATGGCGTGGAAATCGAATTGATTGACCTGCCGGGAGTTTATTCGCTTTCGTCGAGCTCTCCGGAGGAGGAGATCGTTTTTCAGGAACTGACCCGACCGGGGATTGATTTGATCATCAACGTGATCGACTCCTCGATCCCGCAGCGCAGTCTCTATTTGACTACGCAGCTGGCTGAACTCCACATTCCGATGCTGCTGGCTTTCAACATGAGCGATGACGCCACGAAGAAGGGATTTGTTTTCGATATTGGGAAACTGGAGAACTATTTCGGTTCTCCGATCGTTCACACGGTGGGATGCCGTCAGGGCGGCGCCCGGCCGCTGCTTGAAAAACTGGCCGTCATGCTCGAGCGCCTCGATGATCACGGCATGCCGATGTTGTCCTACGGTGCCGACATCGATGCGGCGATCGCTGCCGTCGCCGCAAAAATCGACGCCCTGAAAATCGACAGATATGCGCATGTGCCGTCCCGTTTTCTGGCGATCAAACTTCTGGAACACGATAGCGCCGCCATGCGGATTCAGGAACTCAAACCGGTTCACGACGAAGTCACTCTTCAGATCCGCCATCTGTGGAACCGGCACGCGATTGAGGCCGATACCTTCATGGCCGACCGGCGATACGCGATGCTTGCCGGAGCCTGCCGGGAAGCAATTTCCATGAGCCGGGAACGGCGACGGGAGATTTCCGACCGGATCGATACGGTGATGACCAACAAATACCTCGGTCTGCCCCTGTTCTTTCTGATAATCTACATCACCTTCTGGTTCACCTTTATCTGCGCCGATCCGCTGATGGGGTATATCGAGGATTTCTTCAGTTTTCTCTCCGATTCGGTCAAATCGGTCTGGAATCCGGAAACAGCGCCGTTTCTGCGGGCGATGTTGACGGACGGGGTGATTTCCGGGGTGGGTGGAGTGCTGGTATTTCTGCCGAACATTCTGTTTCTTTTCTTTGCGATCGCCCTGCTTGAAGAATCCGGATATATGGCGAGGGCGGCATTTGTGATGGATGGGATCATGCGCCGGTTCGGACTTCAGGGACACTCCTTCGTGCCGCTGGTGCTCGGCTTCGGCTGTTCGGTGCCGGCGATCATGGCGACCCGGACGATAGAATCCGAACGTGACCGCAAGGTTACGATCATGGTACTGCCGCTGATGAGCTGCAGTGCGCGGCTGCCGATTTATGCGTTGATTGTGCCGGCTTTTTTCGCACCGAAGCACCAGGCGCTGGTGATGTGGATCATCTACCTGATCGGCATTCTGGTTGCGCTGGTGGCGGCGCGCATCATGAAATCGACGCTGTTTCGCGGGGACGGCGAGGTATACCTGATGGAACTGCCCCCTTACCGGATGCCGACCCTGCGCAGTCTGATGCTGCACATGTGGGATCGCGGCCGGATGTACCTGCAGAAAGCGGGGACGATCATTCTCGGTGCCAGCATTGTGCTTTACATCTGCAACACTTTTCCTGAAAAAACGCAGTTGTCCAGAAATTACGATCAGTTGATCGCCGCGTGCGCCGGTAATGATGAGGCGGTGGAAAAGCTGGAGAACGAACGGAGTGCCGAACTGATGGAATACACCATTTCCGGCCGGGTCGGCCACGCGCTGGAACCACTGTTCCGGCCGATCGGCTTTGACTGGAAGCTGACCACCGCGAGCATCGGCGCGCTGGCGGCCAAGGAGGTGTTTGTTTCGCAACTCGGTATTCTGTACGCGGAGGGTGAGGCTGACGAGGAGTCGGAATCGTTGCGGGCACAGTTGATCAGCAACTATACCCCGCTGCAGGGCTTCTGCGTGATGATTTTCTGTCTGCTGTCGATCCCCTGTCTGGCGACGCTGGCGATCATTCGGCGTGAACTCAACTCATGGAAGATGGTCTTCGTCGAGGCCGGCGGATTGTTCGTAGTCGCCTATGTGATGACTCTGATCGTCTATCAACTGGGAAAACTCCTCGGTCTCGGTACCACGCTGATCGGTTGAAGCGAAGCAGGCGCAGGAAGGGTTCCGGGGGGGAGGGGATCGACTCATCTTCTCCCTCCCGGGCCGCGGAGATGGTCAATTGTCCCGGTCTTCTGCATCCCGGATAATAAACAGTGAAAACCGCCCGCTTCACCCCAGGTGATCCGGCTGCGAAGTGAGCGGGCATTTTGATTCCGGTGCGTAATCTCCTTCCCGCGGCGGCGCCACTGAACGGAATGAAATCCTCATCCCGGAGTGCGGCGGGAAATCGGGATGTGGTCAGCAGCAGAACCGGAGAATGATCACCACAATGATGATGATCAACAGCAGCGTACCGCAGCCGATACCGTTGTTACCGCGGCTTCCCGCCGGCCAGCGGTACCCGCAGCGGGCGCACACCATGTCCACGCTGCCGGCGCCGAGCAATCCGAGCAGCAGACCAACCCAGCTGAAGAGCAGCAGTCCGAGGCAGCCGCAGCCGGGATCGTAACCGCGGGTCACCGCAAAAATCTGATGGGAACCGCAATTCGGGCAGGAAACACGCCGTTCCCGGCGTTCCGGTTCCGGATCGGTGACGCCGCTTTCCGGATGGTCATCGGGTGCGCCGTGGGTGGCGCAATATTCGCATCGCGGGGCGTCCGGGGCAACTTCATGTCCGCATCTGGCACACTTCATACCGGTGATCTTCTCCTCGTTGTCAACTACTGAACCATTTTCCGGTAATCTATCACCGTTTCAGCAAATAGTCAAGCGGGATATTCTCATATTCATATTTCGAAAGCGGCGGCAAGTCGCTGTTCCGCCGTCTCGAAAAGTCCCGCTTCGTAGAGCAGATCGAGAATCGTATAGCGCTTGCGGATCAGTTGCGCGGCCCGGTAACCGTGCAGGAACTGCGCTTTGTCCAGACCGATTTCGGCCGGCCGCACCGGACAGCCGGCGTCAGCGAGCATCCGCCGCAATTCGGCAAAGGGGATCAGCTGTTTTCTCAACCGGCTGCGCAGGGTTTCCCACGCACTGAAGATCGCCTCCCGGCGTTCGGTCAGTTCCCGGCCGCTGAGGAATTTCTCCATCGCCACCCGGTGGGCGCCCTCTCCATAACAGCCGCGCACGAGCAAGGCCTGGACTTCCCGTTCCCGTTCCTCCCGGGATACCTCCGGCACCGCTCGGGCGCGGGCAGTGTCAACCCCGGTGTCGATGACAAACTCCATCAGCGCGGTCGACATCAGGGTGCCGATCGATACCTTGAACCCGTGGGAGACCACTTCGCCGTTGAAGTGCAGATTTTCCATCTCCCAGATGTGGCTGAAAAGATGATCGGCTCCGGAGGCCGGCCGCGACTCCCGGTAGAGCTGCATCGCAAATCCGGTGGCAGCCAGCCCCTGGAAAATCTTATCGAGCCGGGTGTGGTCCGCCAGCCGGTCGCGAAGTTCTCCCTGTACCAACGCCCAGATTTCCGGAGCGATCGCTTCAATGCCGAGTTGATCGGCGATGATCCAGTCACCTCCGGCGGGAAGTTTGGCGGCCAGGTCGGCATATCCGGCCGCGAGCATTGGCGACGGGGCGGATTTCAAGACCTCGGTATCGGCGACCACCGCCAGCGGAGCGGGGCAGGGCATCGTCTGTTTGAAGTTGTTGCAGATCAACGACGCCCCCCGTGAAGTGTAACCGTCAACCGAACAGGCGGTCGGCACACAGCAATAGGCGCGGCCGCGAATGCCGGAGGCACGCTTGACCAGATCATTGATTGTGCCCGAACCGACTGCGACCGGTACGGCATTTTCCGGCATTTCCGCCGCCAGTCGGTCGGCGATGGCGCTGTCGGCGTGGAGGGTCGGAACAGCCGGGAAGATCACCGGTTCAACCGGCGCGGCTCCGGACGATTTCAGCTCCGCCAGCAGCCTGGATCCGGCGGCGGCGAAGGTGTTGTCGTCGGCGACCAGCCAGGGACGGCAACCGGGAAAATATTCGGCAAGCACTGCCGGTACCGAGGTAAGCGCTTCGGAATCAACTATCAGCAACCGGGTTTCCGCACCCGGTGGAAGCGGCAGACAATTCATGAACAATTACTCCTTTCTCAGACTTTCCGGTTGAGAACCGCTATTTTTTTCCGCCGGCCGGATCACTCCTTTCCAGAGCGCCAGACGTCGCCGGTTATAGGTGTAATCGGCAGGAAAGAGATTGCTCCAGCTGCGTTCCGGGTGTTGCGGGAAATCGGTGTTGATCAGATAAACCACCTCCTCCTGACGGGGGAGTTCGCTCAGGCTCTGGAGTTTGACCACCGGCACTCCGGAATAATAGAGGCCACCGTAGAGATCAGTGATCTCGCTCTTGTACAGGCGCACGGTGTTCTCTCCGGCGAGTGCCTGGCGGATATCGTTGCCGAGGCGCCGTTTTTCCTGTTCCTGAGCCCGGTAGGGCAGCAGCACCGTCGCGGCGAAAATTCCCGCTGTAAAACCACAGGCCAGAAACAACATCCAGACCGGAAAACTTTCCCGGGCACGATGCAGAAAGAACGCCGTGGCCAGCACCAGGACGAGCGCTGCTCCGGCAGCGAGTCGGTAGGCCGGAATATTCCGGAAATCGAGCGTATTGTCGATGCTGAAGAAGGTCGATAACCATTCTGGCGGAGCAAAGCAGGCGACCACAATTCCGACGGCGGTGAGCAGGGCGAAATATTCACCAAGCCGCAACAGACGGCGGAACCTGCCGCCGTAGCGGCGCATTCCGAGTTCGTAGTTGATGCCGAAAAGGATTGAGAGCGGCGCCAGCAGATAGAGGCTTTCGCGTGAATCGGTGTTCGGAAGCAGCCAGAGCAGCGCCAGGGTGGAAATCGTCAGCGTGCGCAGGTAGCGGCTGAGGATCGGGGTAGTGTCGAGCGCCTGAAGTGCAACACAGAACGGCAGCCAGGCGATCAGACTCCACGGCAGCAGTCGGAAGATCAGCAGCAGCGGAAACTGGCAGATTTCCCGCAGATATTCCGGAATTGACGGCAGTTCCGGATAGTCCAGCGGCAACCGCTGCGCCACTGCCGTGTAGGAGAAGAGCCAGCAGCCGATCGCCATGCCGCCGATCACCAGTGCGGCGATGAAACCCGGCTTGCGGAATTTGGATTTCACCGAGAGCGGCCGGCGGAAAAAGAACATCGGCACAACGAAGCACAATATCGGTTTGAATCCACAGCTCAGAAACCCGAGGGCCGCCAGCAGGGCGGAGATTATCCAGGCCCGGTTCCAGTCGGCGCGGCGGATCCCGTAGTTGAAGAAGAGCAACTGGGCTGCCGCCAGAAAGAACGCCCCGGAGGTGGTGGGATCACCGTCAATCACCTTTTCGATGGTCAGTCCGGAGGAGATGTACATCGCCATCGCCGCGAAGCCGGCGACCCGGCTGCGTTCGCTGGCGGCGGCGAAGAAGACCAGAATTGCGGTCGCCGCGAACATCACCACCGAAATCCCCCGCAGCACCGTTTCCATCGGTATTCCGCAGTCGCGGCTGAGCAGTGCCGCCGCCGCCGGGAAGAGGGGGTAGCCGTCGGTGATCGCCACCTGGTGCGCGGTCACTACCGGAGAGGCGAAATCAAACTCCATTGCTTCTGCAGCATAGAGGCCCTCGCCGCGGAACAGTTCCCGCTCCGGAGAGAGCCACGGCAGATAGATCAGCATGAAGCTGAAAATAATAATCAGCCAGCCGCTCCACGCGCCGATTTTACGTTCGGAATAGATGCCCATACCGGAACCACTCAATCGGATTCGGATTCAAAATCGCTCCAGACGCCTTCACCGCCGTCATCCCGGGTGAGGATTTCGATCCGGCGCTCGAGAGAATCAAGTTTCGCGCGACATTCGGCGGCAAGTTTGCTGCCGCGTTCGAAGCAGACGATCAGCTCCTCCAGGGGCAGTTTTCCGGCTTCCATCCGGGCGACTGTCTTCTCGAGTTCGGCGAGTGCCGCTTCAAACGAGAGTTCGGGAGTTTCCCCGGCGCCGGGATTTTCGTCCGGCGTTTCCGGCGGCACAGTCAATGGAAGTTCTTCGCTCATGCCATTTCCATCATGAATTGATAGGTTTCGTCGTCGGCGCCGGTGAGGCCCTCGTGTCCGAAATCGTAGTAGATCGTTACTGACTTCTCACTGGTGATTTTGTTGTAGGCTGCGAACTGCGTCGAAGGAGGACAGACGGTGTCCATCAGTCCGGTCTGCATCAGCACCTTGCATTTGACCCGGCTCATCAGGTTCTGCACGTCGATGTAGCCGAGGCGTTCAAAGAAAGCGTCCTCGCGGGCATGGGTGGGGTCGAAGAACCTGAAGAAGGTCTTGATTTCCGCGTATGCATTCACCGCGAGATCCATTTCCCACACCCGGCGGTAATCGCTGAGAAAAGGGTAGCGCGGACAGGCGCGGTTCACATCAGCGAGACCGGCGCAGGCGAGTGTCAGCCCGCCGCCCTGGGAGCCGCCGAAAACTCCGACCCGGTCAGGATCGACGCCGGAGAGCGACTTCACGATCTTGACCAGTTGCGCGGTGTCGAGAAAGACCGAACGGAAAAGCAATTTGCGCGGATCCGGGTCCTGCGCTCCGCGGACGATGTGGCCGTGGATGGTGGTTCCGTGAACCGGAGTGAGGTCTTCGGAATATCCGCCCTGACCGCGGCAGTCGAGCGCGGCGATCGTGAATCCGGCGTTGACGTAGGCCAGCTTGGAAACCCAGGTTCCGGCATTGCCGGTGTAACCGTGAAATTCGACCACCGCCGGGTGGTTGGCCGCCGCCTGGAGTGGTTCGAGCAGCAGCGCATGAATCCGGGAGCCGCCGACGCCGGTGAAGTAGAGATCCGAACACTTCGCGCCGGGAGCGTTGAAGTTTGATGGTTTGATTTCAATTGCCGGGTCAACGGCATTCATTTCCGCGAGGGATTCATCCCAGTAACTATCGAAGTCGGCGGGACGTGGACTGCGCCCGCGGTATTGTCTTAGTTCCTCAAGCGGCATATCAATGAGCATGGCTGGCCTCCCGTGGTTTTGCTCTTGAAAAAATATTTATATATTATACCACCAACCGGCTGATTATGCAAAAGTTCCCTCCTCTTTTTTTACGGTAATTTCTATTCGCGTCGTTCGCCGGTAATTACCGGCAGGGTGCCGTCGGCGAAACGCAGTTCGAGTCGCTTCCCTGCCGGCTGGCGGCTGGATGCGACATGGCGCTGCTCCTCCGGATCCCAGACCAGCGCATAACCGCGCCGGAGCTGGCCGGCCGGGTTCAATGCCTTGAGAGCGGTTTCCGCCTGCTGAAGGCGGGCGCGGTGTCCGGCCAGCAGGCGTTCGACGGCATGCAGAGAGCGCATTTCCAACTCATCAAGCCGGCGGGTGGGGGTTTCCAGCAGCCGTTTGGGGGAGCGCAGGGCGAAGCTGCCGGTCGCCCGGTTCAGGCGCGAACGCAGTTGAGCGGTTGCCAGCCGCAGCAGGTTGACCAGGGTGCGGGCGGCCCGGGTGAGTCGCCGGGAAAGTTCTTCACGTCCGCCGATCACCAGTTCCGCGGCCGCCGAGGGGGTCGGAACCCGGAGGTCGGCGGCGAAATCGCAGATTGTGAAATCGATTTCATGTCCGACCGCGCTGATGACCGGAATCCGGCTGGCGGCGACGCTTCTGGCGACTGTCTCCTCATTGAATGGCCACAGATCCTCGATGCTGCCGCCGCCGCGGGTAACCACAATCACGTCGGCGGCGTCGGCGCGGTTGAAAAATTCCACGCCGGCGGCCACCTGTTCCGCCGCGCCGGCGCCTTGAACCAGGCAGGGATAGATGCGGACGTTCACATTGGGAAAACGGCGGTTGATGATCTGAAGAAAATCACGAACCGCGGCTCCGGAGGGACTGGTGACGACGCCGATGCGGCGCGGCAGCAGTGGTATCGGCCGTTTGCGGGCTTCATCGAACAGCCCTTCTGCGGCGAGACGGCGTTTGAGTTCCTCGAAACGCCGTTGAAGTTCGCCGACTCCGGCCGGGCGCATCCGGCGGATGGTGAATTGATATTCGCCGCGTGCCTCGTAGACGCCGAGCTGACCGTAAGCCTCGATCAGCGAACCATTGGCGATGCCGAGACGACGGCATTCGGGGACGCCGCCGAACCAGCAGGCACGCAACTGCGAAGTGCGGTCTTTGAGCGTAAAATAGGCATGACCGGAGCGGTGCAGGGTGATGGTGCCGACCTCTCCGGAAAGCCAGAAGGGCATCAGCGATCCTTCGACCAGTTCGCGCATCGCGCGGTTTACATCGCTGATGCTCCAGATGGGTTCATTATCGTTCATCGGGATGTGTTTCCGGAAATTCGAGATGTCAGAATCTCAACATATCCCCGCAGCGCAGCTTTTTCAAGCCGGGCGGGCAAATAGTTTCCGGGCCGTCAGCGTCCGGCGGGGACGAATATCGCGCTGCCGCGGGAGAAATCGATCCGCGCCAGTTGCAGATAGATGTAATCCCCCGGTTTATAACCGCGGCTGCCCCGGCTCTGTCGCATTGATGAACCGCGCCGGGAAAACTCCCCGAAAAGATTTTCCCTCGGTACGAAACCGTACAACCCGAGTTCGCCGATTTCGACCTGGAGTCCGGCGGTGAGCACCCGGGCGATCACTCCTTCGTAAAGATTTTCCGCACCGGATTCGAGTCGTTCCTCGAGATAGCGCAGTTTCAGCCGGTCGTTGGCGGCGAAGCTCGCAGCGTCGATCGATTCTTCGAGTTCCGAACAGAGCTGGGCGACGTGTTCCATCGTCGTCCGGGTTCGGGTGCGTTTGCCGGAATCAAAACTCCAGAGCTGCTGGTGAACCGTCAGATCCGGATAACGGCGGATCGGACTGGTGAAGTGGCAATACTTGAATTTTCCGAGTGCAA